>NZ_CAWNTB010000161.1:0-24639 GCF_963877065.1 Vibrio sp. V01_P9A10T6 | reverse complement strand
GCATCACACCACATTGTTCAATTTACCTTAACCAATAGGTAAGAAAATCAAGATTGACCAAACATCCTCTTAAATCATATCTTTCACCTACACCTTGACGAGAATCAAAAAGCTTGCACTTTTATCGCAAGTCTCTTTTCGCCCTAGGTATCCACATATCATAAAAAAGACAATCAAAAGGTAGTCAGCATGAAACAACCACTCAAGGCGCTGGTGCTCGCAATCAGTTTGTCGTGCGGTGCCATCGGTGCTTACGCAAACTCGTTAGAACCGCTCGACAAAGAGTTCACTTTACAAGTTTTAGGATCGGGAGGGCCAATTTCAGATGATCTGCGCTCTTCTTCAGCGGAAGTGATTTGGTGGAAAGGCAAATCTAAAATCATGATTGATGCTGGCGGCGGCGCGTATCTGCGCTTTGGCCAATCCGGCTCTAAACTGGAAGATTTGGATTTTCTAGGCATTACCCATTTTCACACCGATCACGTTGCAGACTTGCCCGCGCTGCTCAAAGGCGGCTACTTCTTTAAGCGAGAAGACCCGCTAGATATTGCAGGCCCGCAAGCGGGATCAGCCTTCCCTAGCCTATCAGGCTATATGGACGCACTCTTTAATAGCAAAGATGGCGCTTACGCTTATTTGAACGGTTTGTATGATGGCAGCGATGGTTTGTTCCCAGTCACCATCACTGATGTTCCTTACAAAACCACGACACCAACTAAAGTGTATCAACAAGACGGTTTAACCATTTACGCACTCGGTATTCCTCATGGGGACGTGCCATGTTTGGCTTATCGTATTGAAAGTGATCAGGGCGTTATTGTTATTTCTGCCGATCAAAACGGCAGTAACCCAGCATTTCTCGATTTTGCTCAAGGCGCTGACATTTTAGTCATGCCGATGGCTGTTCATGAGTCAGCCGATGAAGTTTCCGCATTTATGCACGCTAAACCTTCAGTGATTGGCGAAATTGCAGCCAAAATCAATCCTAAACTGCTCGTGCTCAACCACTGGATGGGAGTCGGCCTTAAACATAAATCAGAGTCCACCAAGATCATCAAACAGTTTTATCACGGCGAAGTTATTGCCGCCCGTGATCTCTCAAGCTACCCAATGAGTTCCGTGAAGGAGATAACCCATGAATTGTAAAATTGTTTTGTCTATTGCGATGACTTCGGCCATTGCTCTTCATCCTGCAATGAGCGTTGCAGAAACGTCAACGGAAGCACCAGTGAGTGCGCAACCCACCTCTCAAAATGGTGGCAAATGCGCGGCTGGCAAATGTGGTACTGAAAAACGTTTTGAAAAGCAGGATTTAAAAAGCGATCCGCAAGGACGTTTAGTACGCGCCAGAGATGGTAAATGCGGCTTAACCGCAGAGGGAATCACACCTTCCGCTGAAACCATTACTCTAACCAACAGCAAAATCACTGGTGGTGTATGCGGGCAATAGATAGCACTTCAAAAGGCATCGGCTTGCGTAGCGAACACATCGATTTGCTATGCCAGTTGCCTGACCATCCCGACATCGATTTCCTTGAGCTTGCTCCGGAGAACTGGATGAACATGGGCGGACTTAAACGCGAGCAGTTACAGCAGATAGCAAAGCACTATCCTCTGGTTGCACATGGGCTGAGTTTGTCGATTGGCGATTGTCAGCCACTGAACAAAGCGTTTGTGAAAAAGGTAGCGGCATTTTTAGATGAATTTAACATCGACATTTACAGTGAGCATTTGAGCTTTTCGCGTGATGCCCAAGGGTACTTGTATGAACTGCTGCCTATCCCGCGCTATAAAGAGAGCATTGCTTACTTGGTCGATCGCATTCACTGCGTTCAAGATATTGTGCAACGCCCTTTGGTGCTGGAAAACATCTCCTACTACCACAGTTACGGCAAGGAGATCCCCGAAGGCGAATTTATTGCTGAGATAGTTGAGCGCAGCGGCTGCCAGCTGCTGATTGATATCAATAATGTGTATGTGAATAGCCGTAACCACAATTACTGCCCGTTTGACATGCTGGCCACTTTACCGAGCGAAGCGATCTGCTATTACCACATCGCAGGTCACTTAAAAGAGCGCGAAGATTTCTTGCTCGATACCCATGGCAAACCAGTACAGCAAGAGGTGATTGACTTGGCTCGTTATGCTTACGCTCAACAAGGTAGCCGTCCTTTGCTGCTTGAACGTGATCATCATGTGCCTCCTCTGGTGGTTTTGACTGAAGAGTTGCGCACTATCCATCATGACATCATGCAGCCAGCGCCATCATTAGTTATCGATGTGGAGCGTAGCCATGCTTAAACCACCAATGAACATGAGTATGTCAATGTACGCACTGACCTGCGTGATCCGCTCTCCTGTCGCGCAAGGCGAACCGCCCTGCCGTTATCGAGAGTTCATTCGAGCGAATATCTACTCTGTCATTAAGCACACTTTTCCTCTGTTTTACGCTCAACTTAACGAGGAAACACTCTACATTTTGACGGACGAATGGCTGGTAATACATGGCGCGATGGAGCCTGAGTTCCATCATATTGCGACTGAATTTGTTCAGTTTATCCAACAGCAAAATAACCATAACGCCAGTGTTAACCTCAGTGCTGAGCAAATCGCACTGCTTGAATATGAATGGATCGTTTTCAACGCTGAAATGGATAGCGCTCATGTGCCGAATCTCAACGTATGGTGGGATGATGTTGAAGCTCAACCGGAGGCGTTTTGCATACAGCTTAACCCAACCTTAAAACTGGTCGAAGTGCCTTTTCTTGTCCATCCAGAATCGGTCACTTTTTTGATTCAAGAACAGAAAACGGTCTGTTACGGGGTATTTCGTCATGCATCGCATCAGGTGGTATCACAAAAACTCAGAGAAGTGGATATCGCCCTAATTCAGATGATTCAAAACGCCCCAGCGCAGTCACTAACGCAACTAGAACAACAGATAGCTCAACACCTATCCAACTTCCATTTTTTGGCGTGGGTTCAAACGTTTCAGCAACAAGGACTCATCAGCCTCTATTTATTAGGAGAAACTCTATGATTCACTCAGCCCTCAATTGGTACGATGGCGTGATCGAAAAATTTAAAAAATTCGATTTTATCGTACTACTTGCGATTCGACTTTTCCTCGTGCCGGTGATTTTTGTCGGCGCTCATTCCAAAGTGGTTGGTTTCGCTGGAACCGTTGCTTGGTTTGGCGCCTCAACCGCCGATGGTGGTTTAAATCTACCTTTTCCAGAACTGCTGGCATTTTTAGCCGCCGCGACAGAAGTACTCGGCTGTATTTGCATCGCACTTGGTCTTTTTACTCGTATTATGGCTATCCCTATGATTCTCATGATGAGTGTGGCGAGCGCAATGGTGCACTGGAAACATGGCTGGGACGCGATTGCCACCAGCAGTATGGAAGCGACGGTGCGCTTAAACGGTTTTATTGAATGGTTGGCGGTCAATTTTCCGGGCCGCTACAACTACATCACAGAACTTGGCGACCCTGTGATGCTCAATAACGGGATGGAATTTGCGGCTACTTACTTTGTGATGCTGATGGTTCTTTTCATTTATGGTGGTGGCCGCTACGTCAGCCTCGACTACTGGCTAAAAAAACCATTCACTCGCACGCCTCAAACCGCTTAACACCTAATGATGCCTACTAACTTGAAGTTGCCGCCCGCAGCTTCAAGTGGCAGGTGTTATCAATCACACATTCATCTCTGACTATCTTACCTGCCATTTTGGTGGCGGGAGGGAGACTTTATGCTTACAGATGTGGTGGAACTGTCACGGTTCCAGTTCGCCAGTACGGCGCTTTACCATTTTATTTTTGTTCCGCTGACCATTGGCTTATCGTTTTTACTGGCGATCATGGAATCGCTGTATGTCATGACCGGAAAAACCGTCTATAAAGACATGACTCGTTTTTGGGGCAAGCTGTTTGGCATCAACTTCGCCGTTGGCGTCGCCACCGGCCTCACTATGGAGTTTCAATTTGGCACCAACTGGGCGTACTACTCTCATTATGTGGGTGACATTTTTGGTGCCCCGCTGGCGATTGAAGCTTTAATCGCTTTCTTCCTTGAATCAACACTCGTTGGATTATTTTTCTTCGGCTGGGAGCGCCTTTCTAAGCGTCAGCATTTAAGCGTGACTTGGTTAACCGCTTTAGGCTCTAACTTTTCTGGATTGTGGATTTTGATGGCCAACGGCTGGATGCAAAACCCCGTCGGTGCCGAGTTTAACTACCAAGCCATGCGCATGGAAATGACCAACTTTACTGAGGTCATTTTTAACCCAGTAACCCAAGTAAAGTTTGTGCATACCGTTGCGGCGGGTTACACCACAGGCGCACTGTTTATCATGGGTATCAGCGCTTACTACCTATTGAAAAAGCGCGACCTTCCCTTTGCGCGTCGCTCATTTGCTGTGGCTTGCGCTTTTGGCATGGCATCCATTACCGCCACTTTATTGCTAGGTGATGAGTCAGGTTACACCTTAGGTGAAGTGCAACAGGTGAAACTGGCCGCCATTGAAGCCGAGTGGGATACCGAACAAGCCCCTGCCTCTTTTACTCTGTTTGGGCTACCTAACCAAGAAACCATGCACACAGACGCGGCGATTAAAGTCCCTTATTTGATGGGTATTATCGCCACGCGTTCATTGGATGAGCCCGTCATCGGCTTAAAAGATTTGATGGCGCGCAGTGAAGAACGCATTCGCAATGGCATGCTCGCTTACGGGCTATTAGAAGCCTTACGCAATGGTGACGATTCACTGCAAAACATCGCTCAGTTTGAAACGCTAAAAGAGGATTTGGGGTACGGTTTATTACTCAAAAAATACACCGATAAAGTAACTGATGCGACTGAAAGCCAAATCAAACAAGCCGCGCAAGATACCATTCCGCAAGTTGCACCTCTGTTTTGGAGCTTCCGCATCATGGTGGCCTGCGGTATGGCGATGTTCGCTGTCATTGGTCTCTGTTTCATCCAAATTTGTCGGCGAAAAATCGGCACTCAGCCTTGGTTACTTAAGGCGGCATTATTCGCTATTCCACTTCCCTGGATTGCCAGCGAAGCGGGTTGGTTTGTCGCTGAGTTTGGCCGCCAACCTTGGGCTATCGGTGAAGTGCTTCCGGTTAATATGGCCGTATCTAACCTATCAACCAGCGATTTATGGATTTCACTGGGCCTAGTTTACTTACTCTATAGCGCATTTTTGGTGGTGGAAATGTACCTGATGGTGAAGTTTGCTCGGCGCGGACCAAGCGCCCTACATACCGGACGTTACCATTTTGAAACGCAAGATGGGCACGGATCTCTATCTCACGTACACCATTAAGGGAGAACACAATGTTTGATTACGAAACCTTACGTCTGCTGACTTGGGCGATTGTCGGTATGCTATTGATTGGTTTTATCATCACCGATGGCTTTGATATGGGCGTTGCAGCGCTACTGCCCATTTTGGGACGCAGTGATGTTGAACGAAGAGTGATGATCAACAGTATCGCGCCTCATTGGGATGGCAACCAAGTGTGGTTGATTACTGCTGGCGGTGCGATTTTCGCTATCTGGCCACTGGTTTACGCCACCGCATTTTCTAGTTTCTATTTAGCGATGATGTTGCTACTCGCTGCGTTATGGCTGCGCCCAATTGGTATGGATTATCGCTCAAAAATCGATAACCCCTCATGGCGCAAGGCGTGCGATAACGCACTGTTCATCAGTGGCGTTGTGCCGCCCCTCATCTTTGGCATTGGTTTTGGTAATTTATTGGTAGGAGTCCCTTTTCAGCTCAATAACTTATTGATGCTCGATTACCAAGGCCATTTTTGGGATCTATTCACACCATTTCCACTACTGTGTGGCCTGCTCAGCCTTGCCATCGTCGTCACTCAAGGCGCAACGTTTTTACAGCTCAAAACTTGTGATGTGTTATGCGAGCGAGCCCATAGCGCGTCGGTGGTCAGTGCCAGCATTGCCGTGGCTTTATTTCTCATCGGCGGATTATTTGCAGCCAACATGGCGGGTTATATTATCGTGAGCCCAATTGTCACGGATGCCGCTTCAAACCCCTTGCATAAAGAGGTGGTTAGCATCGCTCGTCATTTACTGCATAACTATCAAGCACACGCCATGCTGTGGTTGATCCCTTGCGTGGGCATCGCGAGCTTATTGGCGTGCATATGGGCAAGCCTGAAACGAGCATCTGGCGGGGCATTCTTATTCTCTAGCCTTGCTATTGCATGCATTATTTTTACGGCAGGCGTGGCGCTATTTCCGATGATCATGCCGTCAAGCTTAATGCCATCACACAGTTTGACGATTTGGGATGCCACATCCAGCCAGAAAACACTCAATATCATCACGATTGTCGCCATCTTAGTGGTGCCAGTCATCCTCAGTTACACGGCTTGGGGTTACTACAAAATGTTCGGTCGATTGAGTGATGATTACATTCGCAACCACAGCACATCGCTGTACTAAAGGAGATAACTGATGTGGTATTTCTGTTGGGTTCTTGGCGTATTACTCGCCTGCGCATTTGGCATAATCAATGGATTGTGGCTTGAGCAAGCTGAGCATTTCGATGAATCGTAACTCACTCATATGCAAGCAGATAACCTGCTAAGAAGCGTTAAGATCATCAAGCTTTAAGATAAAAAAATGGCGCTGTTTTTAGCGCCCTTTTTTATCACATCGTAAGAAACGTATTTACTGAAATTTTGGGCCAGCTGCGGCAACAAAAGCCATTTCAACCAGATAGTCAGGGCTTGCCAATTGCGCTTGAACGCAGGCTCGGCTTGGTGCACATCCTTCTGGAAACCAGCTATCCCACACTTCATTCAAAGCGGCGAAATGAGCAAAATCTGTGACATAAATTGTCACCGATAACACGCGGCTTCTGTCGCTGTCGATCGCCGTCAACTGCTGCTCAGCTTGGGCTAAAATCTGCTCAACCTGCCCTTTCATATCGGCTTTTGTATCGCTATCAGCCACTTCCACAAAGTGGGCAATGCCGTTGAATACGGTAATGTCAGACCAACGTTTACTTGGATTAATACGATGAATAGTCATTAATTTCTCTCTTTATGGTAAAGATAACTCGCAACAGTGCTGTTCGATCACACAGACTGGCGCGCCGACTTTGCAGCTAAAGCCGCTGGCAACCAACCTGCCTGTGGTTTCATCTCGGCGATAACTGGCAATTGTGTGTGAATGTTGGCTAGCAACCAACAACCAATCTCCATCCGCAGACAAAGTGAAGTCACGCGGGAATTGGCCACCGACGTCAAATGCGGCAATCCATTGCGGTTGTGGCTGGCATAGTTCAAAAAGAACGATTTTATTTTGCTCTCGGCAGGAAGCATAGAGAAAACGTTCATCGGGCGACAACTTAATCGCCGCAGCCGCTCCACTTTTCGCCTCATTCGGCAAGAGATTGCACTCAGCCTCTATTTGCCATTGTGTCCCGGAAAATACTAAGGTGACCAAAGTCTCCGACAATTCACAGACCACAAAAGCTCGGGTTTCTGCGTGATTAAACACCACATGGCGCGGCCCACTCCCCGCAGGCATCTCTACAGTTTGCGCCAATGAAAATACCTGATTATCACTGTTGATGACGAAAAAATGAATTGCATCACTCCCTAAATCGACCATAACCAGTTGCGACGACTGTTTAAGGAAAACCACCTGATGAGCGTGAGGTGAGGTTTGGCGCTCTGCATTTGGCCCCTGACCATCAATCCATAGATCAGCGATGCATGACTCAGGTTTGCCAGTGTCGTCCAAACGAACAATGTTCACATTACCCGACCCATAATGCGCCACGGCGCAATAGCGCTGCTTGGCATCAATAGCAAGATGACAAGCATAGCTACCCGACAATGGCATTTGAGAAACCGAACCCTTGTTAATGTGTATCAATTGTGGATTGTCGCTCGCTTCTACCTCGTTAAAAGTGTAAAAGCCCTTGGTGGTTTCGAGAAGGTAGGAAGGGTTACGCGTCGCCATCACCTCTTGCAAAACACTAAGTTCACCCGTGATGGTGTTAAGCTCAATCAGCTCAACGCCGTTACTATTGCTTGGTGCATCCGTATAAGTACCAATGTAAAAACGCGCGGCATTGTGTGTACTCATTTTCCACCTATCATCAAAAATAAAACACTATACCCAAATTTCACCTTAATCTGGGATAATTTAATTAAGCTGCCTGTGTGGCAGTGATGAAAACCGCCATACAGTCCAAACTTAAATCCAATCGGGCGATTGCGGAACATAATCAATGAACAACATGCTCGGAATAATGTTTATTTTTCCTAGAGGATAAAATCCATCTTCGCTGTTAAATAATTTTCCGCGATAACGTTGCGTGGGTTTTTCGTCTAATACTGATTTGGTATGTCATAGATACAACAAAGCCCGCACGTGGCGGGCTTTGTTTGAATTTGGTGGGTCTTATTGGATTCGAACCAACGACCTTCTGGATGTCGACCAGACGCTCTAACCAACTGAGCTAAAGACCCAAATTTTTGTTCTTGAGCATGATACATGCAACTGAAATGGTGCGTCCGAGTGAACTCGAATCACCGACCCCCACCATGTCAAGGTGGTGCTCTAACCAACTGAGCTACGGACGCATATCTTCAGAACGGAGTGGATATTAACGGCTGTTTTTGCTGTGTGCAAGTCTATTTTCTTTGTTTTTGAGCCAGTTGGCTTATCTATCACCAGCTTGTCTGTTTTTTATTCATAACTCTGGATTTAAGCACAGTAACAGGATCAACAATAGGTGTAAGCTGTCCAATTTATTTCATTGTATAAGTTATGTGAGATTATCCATTGATTCGGACCAATTATCTCGTACTATAACCTTTATCAATATCTTCGATATGCAATACGGTGACGTAACATGGATGCGCGATTATTCAACCATTCTCATCATTTGAGAGCCTCTGTACTTTGTGGGTTAAGCTTACTGTTAACCGCTATTGCATTTTTCTTCGTCCTATTTAACGTTTTTTACACTTACAGCTACGGGCTAGCAGCATTAGAATTTATCTTCATGTGTTACTCCTATTACGTTTACTTGATTGCAAAACAACAAGCACATTCAGTCACTCACATTCGTGTCTACGTTTATTTTCTGATCTTTATCATCAGTGTAGGAACTTTTATTCAGCCTTTAAGCAATGGCCTATTTTTATGGACAACGTTTTTCCCAGTACTTTTTTACCTATTGCTAGGGGTTAAGCATGGCCGTCTCGCTACAGGCATCGCACTCATTCCGCAACTGTTCAATATCCATTCTCAAGGCTCATGGAATGTGGATTATGACCCAACCCCGTTGATGATTAACCTACTTCTTTGTTATTGCGGAATTTGGACGGTGGCTCATCTTTTTGAATCTAGCCGTAAGAAAACCGAAAACTCGCTACGCTACCTCGCTTCTCGTGATGCGCTGACGGGCTCTCACAATCGTTTAGCACTCACTCATGCCTTCGCTCACTTTGTGCAAAATAAAGTGGATACGACGCTGTGCCTTTTAGTGATTGACCTTGATTATTTTAAGCAAGTGAATGACACCCATGGGCATGATGCCGGTGACAAGGTGCTGATCGATACGACGCAGGTAATGTCTCAAATTGTGGGCGACGATAACCTCTACCGTATCGGCGGGGAGGAGTTTTGTGTGACTTTGTTTAATAACAGCATCGCGCAAGCCGAACATGTGGGAGAAAAACTGCGTGAGGCGATTAATCAACATTTGTACGCTTATGGATCGAAGCGAATCCAACTGACCTTAAGTGTCGGTATTTGTGAATACCGTGAAGGTGACAAGTTGGATGTACTACTGAAATTAGCCGATGTTGAGCTTTATAAAGCGAAGAAAAATGGACGTAACCAAGTTTGTATTTGCCAAATCAATGACACAGTGGATGATTCGACACTTTGGATTTCTCAGAGCTCTTGATCATCGCCTATTTCATACACCACATTATAATTTTCAGTATAGGTACACTGTGGTTGACGGCTACACGTAAAGAATCGTCGACCTTTGAATTCGCCTTGGCTGGCAATTTTTATCACCATTGGGCTGCCACATTTTTTGCAAAAACGCACTTCTTTATCGGTTTCGATCAAATCAATATGCGCGGCCAGTAACCTTCTTAGTTTACTCACTTGATAGCTGTGTTTGATGTTCGCACCAATCAATGGAATATTGGCAGACTTACACACATGCATCAGCAATTTTTCACGCTCTACCTTGCCTTTATGCAGTTCTTTTCCGTTATCCAACTCGATGATAACTCGCGGCTCTAGGGTTCTTGCATCACACACCACAAAATCAAAATAGTTTTTGGCGATTCGGTTATTGGCGATAAACCACTGCTTTTTATTCAAGTTCGCCGCAGGGGTAACCACGTTGGCCATTGAAACTTTAGCCAACACCACACCGTGTTCCCCTACTGCAGATTTCAGTGCGTTATGAAAGGCGCCTTCCGACATATTGAGTAACGCCCCTTTCTTCTTATAAGCGTAATCTTTGGTATCGTCGTGTTTGATCACGTACTTTTGGATAAAGACAAAAAACAGCACCAGCAGTGCAACAATGATAAAAATGTTGGTCATACGATAAAAACCATTTTGAAGTAATTAGCTAACTTGCTAATTAATAAACGAAGTACCGCCCAAAGGCCAGTTTATTACTATGGATTTGTTGAAGAGGGTGACCTAATCCACATGGCAGCAGGCTCTCTTGTAAGCTGAATCTAGAATGTGTACCAGAGTGTCATTCAGGTTGATAAGCTACGCCAATGAGTGAAATGTCGCAACTTGTGTTTTCTGTCAATGGACAATGACCAAACGAGAGGCTCATTAATGAGAGCCTTAGTAGGAAAAAGTAGAGAAGGAAAAAGCTCGCCGCAGCGAGCTTTTATTGCTTTAACGATTAATCCAGTCGAAGTAAGCGACCAGTTAAAGCCGGAACGATGATTGTCGTTGTACCGATTTGCGTGGCGATCGTCTCTTCAGTCATTAAATCCTTCAATTGAGTCGCAGCTTTTACGCTTCCCATATCAAGAGATAATCTCCGCTCCGCAGTGCTGGTGTTAAGCACATAGAGGATCTGCTCATCACCGTACACTTTGAGATCCGCGTACAAACTCTCGTCAATCCACACATTACGCCGTTCCCCTTTAGCCAGTGACGGGTATTGGCTGCGCAGTAGCATTAGTTGACTGACGCTGTTTTTCAGCGCTTGCTGTTGTGGTGACAAGCTTGAACCATCTACTTTGCCACTAGAACGAGCAACGTGATCGTCGCACAAGCCAACGGCGGCGCAATTTTGCGTTACTTGCGCCGCAAAGTTTTCGACCTCATCCCCAATTTCTTCACCATAGTAAAGCGTGATTGGCCCAGAATAAGCAGCAAGAAAACTGAACGCGGCAAGATGTCGCGCATAATAATCGCCTAAATTACCTCGTTGGATCAGGTCACCAAAGCGAACCAAATCATGATTACCTAACATTAGATTTGGCATGGCGTGATAAGGCGATTTCGCTCGGTTATTCCAACTGGCTTCTAGACTCAGAGCGCTACCGCTTGCGCCAGATTCTTCCACGGCTAGTGCTTGCATCACACCATAGCGTAAAGGAAAGTTGAAGGCAGAGGAGAGCGCTGGGTTTGCATCACGGCCATACGCAGTTAGAGTAATGTCATCAGCCCCTTGCCACACTTCACCGACCATATAGCCTAATGTGCCCCATGATTTCCCTGCATTGAGGTTATCTTGCGATGCTTGTTCAACCGCAGCGCGCAGCGAACGCCAGCTCTCAAGCGGAACTTGATACGCTTGATCTAAACGCCAGCCATCAATGCCAAACTCACGGATCCAGTAAGTAGCGACTTCAGTGAAAAATGCTTCACTCGCTTGGCTAGGATAAGTGACCAACTTACCCGGATAACCACTTTCTCCATCATGAAGCTGAGGCAAATTGCCGCTCGGTGACGCTTTCACGCCAACAGAGCTGGTGTGGCCAAATACGCCATCCAATAACACGTACAGCCCTTTGTCATGCGCACGATCAATCAGCTCTTTTAGTTTAGCGTTGCTGCCAAAGTTAGGATCTACGTTGAAATAATCACACGCAAAATAGCCAGTAGCATCAAGCTTATCATCGCCATTTTGACCCGCACAGGAATCAAATACTGGCGTTAACCACAACGCATTAACGTTCAAGCTAGCAATATAATCCAAGCTATTGATGATGCCTTGCAAATCACCACGGTGATGCGAGTTGCCGTAACCAACGCCGTAATCAGCGTTTGAATCTCCATCAACAAAGGATTCCACCATCACTTGATAAATTCGCAAATCGCAAGCGGGGTTATTGTCTTGATAACACGCGTAGTCAACACCCGTATCCACAACGCCAACCACCAGTTGCGATGTGTTGGATGCATCCAGTGTGAACTTCCAAACACCTTGCTCTGTTACGGTAAGCTTGATATTGCCATTTCCTGCATTTTCCAATATCGCGGAACCGCTAGCTATATTAAAGCCACCAAAACCAAGGTTTAGTGTGCTCCAATCTTCAGAAGCAATTTTGAATTCATACACTCCGGGAGTCAGATAACCTTCAAACGTGTAGAGACCATTTTGCTGATAGGATAATGGATTTGAAACTCCCCAACCGTTCATCGAACCACGCACGTACACCGTGGTTGAACCATAAGGTGCAACATCAATTGGTGGCGCATCAATGCTTAAGCCAGCACCCTGCTCGCCCTGCTGCGGCATCACAAACACTGCCGCCGTTAAGGCTGAAACGGTAAAGCGGCCATTGTTAAACTGGCTCTCTTTGACGCGCACATCTTGTGCTGTGCGTAAAACAGGATGTAATTCAAAGCGCTGCGCGTTCGGAATAACCACACTTTGCTCAACGCTATTGGCGTTGATGGCGACAACGATGGCCTCAACGTTAAGGTCGAGATCCGTTCCAGCTGAAACACCATCATTAACCGACATCACTATCATGCCAGGCTGCGCATTTGGCCCCGTATTATGGAAACGAACACGATTTAACACTTCTTGCTCAGAGATTAGCTTGAGCAACGGTGTTTGCGCACGAATCGCCAGCAAGGCTTTGAAGGCATTATCTGTCCATGCGATATCTTCCGCGGAAGCTACCGTATTGGGGTTGGCTATCACACTTTGAATCGCACTCCAGTTGGCTTGATCTTTATCTGCTCTTGGCAAGCCGATATTCCAGTTGTTGGTCTGCTTGCTAAAGTCAACACGGTTGTACCAATCACCACTGTCGTAACTGTCGCGCGCCATCGATTTTGAGCGAAGTAGTTCTGAACCCATATGGAAGAAAGGAACACCTTGCCCAAGCATTACTGGCGCAAGACCAATGATCTGCATGCGCGCTCTATCTGCTGAGCTGGTTTCTGCTTTTGCTTTATATTGGTTGAAGTCCCACAGGGTTTGATTGTCGTGTTTAGAGACGTAGTTAATCGACTCTTGTGGGTCAAGTGTATAAGCCGCGCCTTGACCACCGTATTGGAAATCACGGCCAAGCACTGTCATGCCGCTGGCGGTTTGCAATGGATAGGCTTGTAAATTACCAGCCATGCCATAGCGAATTAAGTCCATTTTCGATTTCAGCTCATCACTAAATCGATCACCTGCATTAGCAAAACCCGGAGTGGTTAATAACGCCTCACCGCTATCAAATGGACCACCGCCACGCACACCGTCACGTAAGCGGTCGTTATAAGTCCCTATCCCCGTTCCAGCCATTGGCCACTGCGTGGCATTTTCACCTCTGGCACCGTTGGCGACTTCACCAAAGTTCCAGCCTTCACCATAGAACCAAGTGTCAGGATCAACTGTTTTCGCCGCCTCATAAATCTTGAGCATGCTTGATTTCATCAAGTGTCCCATAAGATCGAAACGGAAACCGTCGATTTTGTAATCTTGCGCCCACATCGTGACACTATCGGCCACCAGTTTCTCGAACATACGATTTTCTGAAGCGGTATTATCACAGCAACTTGAGTTTTCAACCGCACCTGTGATGGGGTTCAAGCGGTGGTAATAACCGGGCACGGTTTTATCCAGTACTGATTTGTCATACAAACCTGACGAGTAGGTATGGTTGTAGACCACATCTTGCACGACTCGAAAACCAAGCTGATGCAGTTTTTGCACCATTTGGCGGTACTCTTTCACCCGTGACACACCATCACTTTGCACTGCATAACTGCCTTCTGGCGCGCTGTAATGGAATGGATCATAACCCCAGTTGAAGCTGTCAAGCGGCCGCACATCCGCAAGTAATGCTTGTGCTTGCGGTGTATTCGGGTCGGTTTTTTCCAACAAAGAAAGTATGGTCGCGCTCATCGACGTGCCATCAGAACAGAGCGACGCTTGCGGGTTAATACCACACAGTTTTGCGACCGTGTCATTAAGATCGACCCGTTTTTGCTCATCTTCCGGAATCGACGCTAAATCATAGCTTGGCAGTAAGTGAATGGTGGTTAAACCCGCTTGTTTTAAACTCTTCAGGTGCGCCACACTGTCACGTTCTTCTTCCAAGAAGGCAAGGTACTTACCGTTGTATTCCGCTGTTCCTTTGCTATCACTGTTGCTGAAGTCACGAATGTGTACTTCATAAAGAATGTTATCTTCAGGATGACTCAGTTCAGGAATAATTTGAGTATCCCAATCGTCCGGTTTTGACTCTGCTGCGGTTAAGTCCACCAATTGAGAATAAAGGCTGGATGTGCTGAGCGATTGCGAATACGGGTCGGTCGTCATCATCCATTCAAGTTGCGCCGTTTTAGGATGGTAGGCCTGCACGCGGTAACGATAGAAACTGTTTTTCAGCGAGCGCTCACCTTGATAGTGCCAAACTCCGGTATTTGGATCTTCAACCATCATCTGCGGTGAGGTACTGCGAAGGGTTTTATCTTGATCATACAGATACAACTCCACTTGCTGCGCGGTCGGAGCCCATAGCGCAAAATGCGCGCTATCACCGTCTATCCAAGCGCCAAGTTTCGCTTCATCGGCATCATCGCTGCCCGCCGTGTAAAGATTATCGACTATTCCTGGGATCTGTACTTTTGTTGCAACCAGTACTTTGCCTTCAGCATCTCTCGCTACTGTGAGTAGCTGCGTTTTCAACAGCGCTTTAGCTTGTTCGTTGCTCACATCCAATGTGAAGGCTGCTCGACCCGCTAAATGTGGGAAATGCGCATTATTTGTCACGCCTGACAAGGCTAATGGGTAATGGATGAATTGTTCAGGATGTGCGATATCACCATTGCCTTGCGCGCGGCTCCAAAGCTCATAGCTTGCCGCTTCGCTGTGATCGAACCACGCCAGTTGATTTACCGCAAGCCAATGTGCAGCTGCGCCCTCAATGGCAACTTGAATTTGCTCATTAGGAGAATAGTTCAACACCGCACTACCGTGGCGCGTATAAAGCGTATTGCCTTTGACAAAATCCAGCACTAAATCATCGCCGCCCAGCGCTTTATCATTGCCACTGTGCACAATAAAGTTCATGCAGTTGCCATGTTCTGCTTTAAGTGGAATGCGATATATCGCTCCATAAATCGGGTCGATTTCTGAGGCTAAGTAAGGATTTCCCCAATCCACGCCATTAAGCGCAGATTCAGAAACAGAATCACAGCTACCGTTGTTCCAAAGGTGTAGTCCCCAGCCGTCATAATTATTGTCATCACGCAGGTAGTAAATGATCGCTTCTTGATAAGTTGGGGTTGGCTCGGTTGTAGAGTTATCTGCCTGTTTCGGTTGTGGATCAATGCTGTCGGGGATGCCATCACCGTCATCGTCGCTTGAGGCAAAATCCCCTAGCCCATCGTTATTGGTATCAAGGCTTTCTAAGCGATCTCGTGGGAATACATCCTGCGCGTTGCCCACGCCGTCACCATCAATATCGTCATCTTCGCTATCGGCAATACCGTCACTATCAAGGTCAGCAGGAACGCTTGAAACATCATTGGCGTCCGTTCCTAAACGCGCTTCATCGGCGTTGCTCCACCCATCACCATCAATATCATCATCTTCGACATCCGCAATGCCATCGCCATCGAGATCGGCAGCAAAGCTTAAGGCGTCATAAGGATCTGTCCCTAATCGCCATTCAGTTTCATCAGGCCAGCCATCGTTGTCATCGTCTAGGTCTGCGTGATCGCCAATGCCATCATTATCGGAGTCAATACTCTCTTGGATGTCGTAAGGAAAGCGGTCAATCAAATCGGCTACGCCATCTCTATCGCTATCAAAGCCAATAACAGGCTCACCATTTTCAAGCATCAGTGTTTTATCGCGAATATCGCTCTTTTCTCGCTGTGCTTTTTTGATCTCATCGCCAAACCGTTTACTGGCTTTTTTCAAGATATTGGCCAATTCAGGCAAGCTGGAGTCATCGATAGTAGCAGGTAGCAGTTGCGCTAGCGCTTTAGCAGATTGAGCAACCAAGATGTGGTTATCGACATAATCCGCTTTGATATCCAGCGTTGGAATACGCAACGCTTTTTTCAGCTCAGCCAATGCTTTACTCTCTCGCTTACCATTTTGCATCTGCACGCTGAGGTAAGTCGTAAAAGGGCTGATCACTGGATAATTTGCTGGCGCCATCATTAAATAATTGCGCGCCGCTTTGACGGTGGGAATATCTTGGTCAACGGTTTTTCCCTTGATAGCAGAAGCCATCAGATAATAATTGTTTACGTCACCACGCAGCCCCGCCACGTTAATTTTTGCGATACCTTTTTGGTCGGTATACGCTTGAGGTTCGTTTTGTTCAAATTGACGATTGCCGTTCACATCCAGCCAAACTTGGGCATTGGTTAAATACCCATCCATGACTTGAACGTCTAACGAGTCATTACAACCCGCTAGCATACCAATTGAAGCAAACGCTAAAGTCATTCTCGTTAGGTTTGTTTTCATTGTTGTAATCCGTTTTATAACGTTAGTGCTCGTCCTGCTCTCACTGCTGGCAGAAAACCTATAAATCAGTAGACATATGCCTATATCTACCTAAGCTAACGTTATAATTTTGACACCGCCAATTACCTCCCCCTTGCCATTTTGCTCTCAGGGCGTAGAGCCAAGGGAGGAGAAGAAAAACACAGAGTTCACTCACGCTCAGGGTAAATGAGATGAAAGGAAAGCAGAGAGAGCAAGATAAAAACGTGATCGGAAAGACAAAGCGTAGAATGAGGAATGATAAAGTGTGAAAGAATATTACATTTTGACCAATCTAATAGAGTTTGATCTTCCTCCCATCTCTCCTTACTCATCGCTCGCTATTCGCGCCGCTGAGCTTAACGTTCAGAATTGTGGTAAAACAAAAAGAGCCTCAAATGAGACTCTCCTTAATTGGTCGCAGACTGACCGCTATACCCAAACAACTCTAAGTGGGAGGAGTATAAAGGTTAAGCAAATACATATTTATCCATCAGGGTGACCATTTTGCCAATTTCGGGTTTGGTCAAGGTATCATCAGCACCCAGTGCTAATGCTTTGGCTCGGTTATCATCACTCATGATCGAGGAGAACATCACTATCGGCGTTGTTTTATAAGTTTCGCTGTCACGCAAACGCTTCAACAAGTGCATACCATCCATGCGCGGCATTTCTACATCCGTTACGATCGCATTCACTAACTCTGTCACAGGTACGTTTTCGGACTTGGCTACTTTTTCAATTTCCATCAATTTCTCATAGGCTTCACCACCGTCTTTACACGCAATAATGTTGTAGCCTGCAGAGCTTAATGTGTCTTGTATTAAACTGCGGATAAACGCCGAATCATCCACCACCATGATGGTTTTCGCATTACGTTTGCTGATCATTTTTTGGTTGAGGTCGACCGATCTGTCCACCGTGACATCGTATTTTTCCATACTCAATTCAGGGTTGATGTCAGCGATGATTTTCTCAAAATCCAAAATCATGATCAGGTTGCCGTCTTTGCGAACAACCGCCACGACGCAATCTTGCTCACCCGCTTCTAAAAACTGACTCGGCGATTCAACGTCGTTCCAAGAAATACGGTGAATACGACTAATGCTGTCAATCAAAAAGCCATTGGTCATGCGGTTAAAATCCGTCACGATAACAAACTTTCGATCAAGGCTTGGATTAGTAGGCACACCAAGCCAACCGGCAAGATCAACTAACGGAGTCAGTACATCACGTGACGAAAATACACCGATCATATGCGGCTGAGCATTGGGATAATCGGTGGTATCAGGAACTTGTATCACTTCCCTAACTTTCGCAACGTTAATGCCGTAATAGCAGGTTTTCGTGCGTCCATCTGGCAGTACCTTTTCTAAATGGAACTCAATAATCTCAAGTTCGTTGGTACCACTCTCTGTCAAAATTGTACTACTTGGGTTGCTCATACTGGTCACTAATCTTAAGAATGGTTATTGGTATTTGTTTAATATGGCTTGATATCGATTAACACCGTCTTCATTAACCGTGTTCTTTACTTTATCAATACCTATTTGTAAATCGTCTAATAGTGTTTGGTCTATATTTTTATTAAAAGCATAGTAAAGTAATCCCTGCTTTAACACATAAAGTGTTTCAAATTGATCGGGGGCATATCCTGCTTGTTTTATCCACCAATGGGCTGACCGTTCATCGTATGCAATCAAATCAATACGCTTTTTCACTAACTGCTCTGCCAACATAGTGACATCCGTTGCTTCTTGCATTGAGTCTCTCGGAACACCATATTGCAACAGCATTTGTTCGCCGACGTCATCTTTTATCACCCCTATCTTATAGGAGGTAATTTCTAAAGGTTCCCCAAGTTTGATATTACTGCCTTTACGTGCAATTACCGAAACTTTGATGTCATCAATTGGGCCTACCCAATGAAATAATTCCTCTCTGTGTGACGTCCTTGTTGTCGAGAAAAGTACTCCGTCTTTTTTCAAAATGGTAGAGCGATAAGAACGAGCCCACGGTTGCAATACGATCTGGCTCAATAATACGTCATGTCCTGAGAATTTAGCGGCTTCTTGAAGTAAATCAACCGAAATTCCAGTGATTTTGCCCTGATTCATAAAATTAAAAGGGGGATAGGCCTCTGTATAATACGTTAGTGTTTCAAGACTAGCGGGATAAGCAGGTGATGATGCCAACACACTGATTAGCCACATAGGTAGAATAGTACGCAGATATTTGATTACGTTCATCCTCTCTCCTACATGATGTTATCTGCCTTTTGTCCTTAAACTTTAGATGGGGTTTGAAACGCCGTCTAGTTCATCGCAAGCATTCATCATCAACAATACGAACGACGTGATTAAATAGCATTAAATTTCATGCGGTTAACTCATTAAATCTCTCGGCCTAACGCACAACTTTTTTATAGCAACGCTCCGGGCGACCAACCGTGCCGTAATTTAAGTCGGCGGTTAGCTCACCACTGCTGATTAAATATTCCAGATAACGCCTTGCCGTGGTTCGACTTGCGCCAATTTTTTCTCCCGCTTCGTCCGCGGTCAAACTGCATGGTGTATTAAAAAGATGGCGTATTTTGTCTAGCGTAACCCCATCAATTCCTTTGGGAAGACGCAGATGAGTGGGAAGCTCACTGGTATTGGCTGTCAACATTTTATCAACTACGTTTTGGTCAACATCAGCCACGGAGCCCAGCTCTAATTGTTGGGTTTGGTATTTCTTCAATGCCGATTCAAGACGGGGAAACATGACTGGCTTGAGCAAGTAATCAACTACGCCACCACGCATTGCCTGTTGTAGCGTCTCAACATCGCGCGCTGCAGTAATCAAAATTACATCACAGCCTTGGTTGTTGCCTCGAACTTTCTGTAAGAGATCGAGCCCCGTACCATCCGGTAGATAAACATCCAGCAATACTAAATCGGGTTTGAGGATATCTAACTGCAATTGGGCATCGGCGTGAGTCGTTGCAATGCCAATGACTTCAAATCCCTCAATTTGTGTCAGGTAACGATGATGTAATTGCGCAATCGCGATATCATCTTCAATGATCATGACACGGGTATTCATACTTGTTCTTCCTTAGGCAGATAAACCGTAACTCTTGTTCCAACATCTTGATTACTTTTCATTTCTAGCTGCCCTTGATAGCGATCAGCTAACTGTTTTACCAGGTGTAAACCCACACCTCGGTTATGTTTTGCTTTGCTAGAGACTCCCTTTTGCCATAATTGCTGTGGCGACATTTGTTCGGGTAAACCACACCCTTTATCATCCACTTCAAGAATAATTTCGGCACCATAATCGCTGAGTGACACCTCAATGATGCGTCGTTCTTGTGTCACCCGTTTTTCATTGCGGATCATCGTGAGTGTCGCATCAAATGCATTGTCAATCAGGTTACCCAAGATAGTGACGATATCTTCGGCATTGATACGCTGCGGCAAAGGTTCTAGACGCGATCCCTCTTCAACGACTAACTCCAAACCAAGTTCACGAGCCCGCTCAGTTTTACCCAGCAGCATTCCGGCAATGAGTGGATCTCTAACTGTCTCGCGTAGAAATTCAATGAGCGATTGGTAATGAGCCGTTTCTTGGCCGATTAAATGCTGAACCGCTTCCAGCTCTCCCATCTGTACAAGCCCACTGATGGTGTTGAGTTTGTTGCGATGTTCGTGAGTTTGAGAGCGCAGCATTTCAGCATACTCTTTGGTTTGGGAGAGTTGCTCAGTTAACTCGTTGATTTCATCTCGGAGGCGGAAGCTGGACACAGCCCCAACCACTTTACCGTCAACAATAATCGGACTTCGATTGGCGATCAGACGCTGTTGATTGAGGTACAGCTCGATGTCGTGATCAGGCGTGCCACTTTCAATAACACTCATGAGATCACTTTCAGGCAGAAACAGAGAAAGTGGTTGATTAAGCGCTTTCTCTCGGTTAATCGCCAAAATCTCACACGCACTTTTATTAATGGAACGAAGAATACCCGCCTCATCAATACTTAAAATGCCTTCCTTTAAGGTACTCATGGTGACATCGAGTTCGACATACAATCGGCCAATCTCTTCTGGTTCAAAACCGAGTATCGCTTTCTGAAAACGGCGTGAGGCGTAGCTGGAAAGTACAGCATTCGCCAGCACTACCAGCAGTGCCATCCCAATTAGGTAGATGAGAAAAGGTTCAATTTTATCTTGTAGTCGTTCTATTAAGTAACCAACTGACACCACACCAACGATTTGTCCTTGGGCATTTTTTACCGCCGATTTTCCACGCACGGATTTACCCAATGAACCCTGAGCAAAAGAAACGTATGACTCACCATGTAGCAAAGCTTGATCGTTATCTCCCCCTTTCATGGGAAGACCAATTCGTTCATCAACAGGATGGACTAAGCGGATCCCATGTTGATCGCCGATAACAATGAAGGTTGCACCGATTAATTTTGTTAACTCTCGATAACGCTGTTGGTGATCCACCCCACTACCAGATTCAAGCATATCGACCACTGATGGAGTTTGTGCAAGAAATGAAGCAACCCCCAAAGCCTTTAAGCCCATCTCTTCTTCTTGAGAATGTTTGATGTACACAAAACCAGCGGCAACTAACAGCAGTAATTCAATCAACCCTGAAAGGGTCATTATGATCAGCATACGCTTACGAAAACTGATACTACTCCACACCATAAATCCCTCTTTAACTCTGCATACAAGCTAACACTTATTTAACATTTGAGCGAAGAGAGAAACGAATAACTGTGAACAATACTACGCATTCCACGCACCATTTTGGTTCGTTTTATTGCAATCTATTTCGAAGACTTGCCAAGCAGAATATGCACAAGGTTTTATAAAAATTTATCATAGTTATTTCGTGATCTATATCACGCCTATTTTAGAAAAATTTTATCTTATAATGCCAAAGCATTTGTATACTAATTGTGCAGTGAAGAAGATGATGAGGAAACCTCACAAAAAGATAGCCCTATAATAACCATACCAATTGCTATCGATTCCATTCATAACATTGTCAGAAGGACACTTACAATGAAACGCGATGCCTTTGGAATTTGCCTTTCCCGAGATATGCTGTTTAACCATTTACAGTCTACCTTTACTCACGTTCGGGCTTATGAAGAAATAGCGACTGAGTCAAATGATGACCTGAGAGTGCTGCTAGCTTTCCCGCAGATGTCGGGTAAGGACGTGCTGACCACGATGCAAGGCAGTACAAACGTGAGAGGTAGTAAAAAATTGGTTTGGCGGGCCGATTATCTCTGCCCTTCTTACCATAAGTATTAAATTTAAATATTGAATTTTGATGATATGCGCTTCATGCTAGCGCATATCACTTGCTGTTGTTTCGACATTTCAACCCATCACACTGTTGACTTCCGCAGCAAAAAACTAGAGCATTAACTCTAATTATTATTACTCGAGCTTAGCATGAAAGCGAAAACACTCAGCCTATTCGTCTTTACTCTGCTTGGTGCAGCCCCTTCTTTCGCCGCGCCGATTTCCTTTCAACAAGCATGGGATCTTTTGCAACAGAGCAATAATTCACTTGCCGCTGGGCGGGCAAATGTCGAACGCTATCAGCATATTGAAAATTCCACAGACAGTCTCAATTTGCCTGCTGTTTCTATTGGTGCAAACTACACGCGTTTAGACCAAGATGTTACTTTGTCAGGAAAGCAGATATTCGATAGCACTGGGCAATCTATCCCATCATCTTTAGGTTTAGGACCGATACTCGCCAGTGCTGGCTCCATCACATCAACCATCACCGAACGTGATATTTTCAGCTCTTCGATTCGCGCTATTTGGCCCATTTTTACAGGCGGACGGATCAGCGCCGCACAAGCCGCTGCGGAAGGTAAAAAAGAAGAAGCACAAAGCCAGCTCGCAATGGAAACACAAGCGCGCTATGAAGACTTGAGCAAATATTACTTTAGTGTTCTTTTGGCAAAAGAGGTTTTAGTGACTCGCCAAGCCGTTGAGCAAGGGTTAACCAAGCACCGTGATAATGCACTAAAGTTAGAGCAACAAGGACAAATTGCCCATGTGGAACGGCTACAAGCTGAAGCCTCATTAGATAAAGCAACGGTTGAACGCAAAAAAGCACAAAAAACCTTAGATATTGCCCAAAGCGCACTAACCCAAATTCTAGGTCAAACAGAAAAAGTCGAGCCAAGTGGTTCACTGTTTGTCAATGACCGTTTACCGCCACTCTCTGTTTTTGTGGAGCAAACGCTCAATACCTATCCGGGCTTGGCACTACTTGAAGCAAAAGAAAAGCAAGCAAGCAGCTTGATCAAAGCTGAACAAGGCAAATACTATCCAGAAGTCTACCTTTACGGTGATTACAGCCTACATAAAGACGATTCGCTGGCCAGCCAAATGAAACCGGATTGGTTAGTGGGTATTGGGGTCAACATTCCGTTAATTGAAACATCGGGTCGCAGCGATCAAGTCAAAGCAGCGCACAGCGCGGTCTCACAAGTACGTTACTTAAAGGCGCAAGCTAAGCAAGACTTGAGCGTGTTGGTGGAAAAAACCTATTTGGAAGCCGAACAAGCATTGGAAGAAGTGATGGGACTAAACTCAAGTCTCACACTGGCTAATGAAAACCTGAACCTACGCCAAAAGGCATTCAGTCAGGGTTTAGCAACGTCTTTAGATGTAGTGGATGCAGAGCTCTACCTTGCTAGTATAAAAACGCAACAGTCATTAGCCAGCTTCAACTACTTACTTTCTTTAAATAAGTTACTGGCATTGACCAGTGAAATGAATACTTTCCCTATCTACACACAATCAGCGATTTTGTTGCACTCATCAATGACTCACGAATCACCTGCTCAAAAGGATGCCTTATGAAAGCCGTAAAACCAACACTGATTGCTCTTGCTGCTGTGGTGGCGATCTCATGGGTAGGCTATCGCTTTTACCAAGCATCTCAACCTAAACCTGTCCGCTTACAAGGTCAAATTGAATCTCAACAATACAGTATTTCCTCAAAAGTTCCCGGCCGTATTGATCAGGTACTGGTGCGCAAAGGCGATAGCGTTGAACGTGGCCAGCTCATTTTCACGCTGCACAGCCCTGAAATTGAAGCCAAATTAGATCAAGCGATTGCGGGTCAAAAAGCGGCGGGCGCACTGGCTAAAGAAGCAGAAACAGGCGCACGCGATCAGCAGATCCAAGCGGCAAAAGATCAATGGCTTAAAGCCAAAGCCGCAGCGGATTTAATGGAAAAAACCTATTTGCGTGTCAATAATCTTTACCGTGATGGTGTCGTCGCTGAACAAAAGCGTGATGAAGCGAATACCCAATGGCAGGCCGCTAAATATACTGAAAGCGCCGCTTTTCAGATGTATCAAATGACCAAAGAAGGCGCACGCTCTGAAACTAAACTCGCTGCCGCGGAAAAAGAACGTATGGCTGCTGGTGCCGTAGCGGAAGTTGAAGCTTATGCCGCGGATACTAAAATTGAGAGTTGGTTTGACGGTGAAGTGTCCCAAGTACTGCTGCAAAGCGGCGAACTGGCTCCACAGGGCTTCCCTGTCGTCACTGTCGTGGATACCCAAGACTCATGGGCGGTGCTCAACGT
>NZ_CAWNTB010000160.1:0-25414 GCF_963877065.1 Vibrio sp. V01_P9A10T6 | reverse complement strand
GGATAACAACCCAATACAGAGCGATTGAATGATGAGTAGCTTATTTTCCCCGATACAAATCGGTCCACTTTCTTTGAATAACCGGCTGGTAATGGCCCCGATGACGCGTGCTCGGACAAGTCAACCGGGTAATGTTCCCAACGACATCATGGCGCAATATTATGCTCAGCGAGCGAGTGCTGGTCTGATTATTACTGAAGCAACACAAATATCAGACGATAGCCAAGGATACTCATTTACTCCTGGCATATACACGCCAGAACAAATTGTGGGTTGGCAGCAGGTCACTCAAGCCGTGCATGACCGCGGAGGAAAAATAATGAATCAGCTATGGCATGTAGGGCGAGTATCGCATCCTGTTTTTCAGCAAGGTCAAAAGCCGATGGCTCCTTCAGCTATTGCTCCAGTCGATACCAAAGTCTGGATTGCACAGCCGGGGAGTGCCGGTGAGATGATGGAATGCGTTGAACCAAGAGCAATGACATTGCAAGAGATTAACCAAGTGGTACGCGATTTTGCTAATGCTGCACACAATGCGATTGCGGCTGGCTTTGATGGCGTCGAAATTCATGGTGGTAATGGCTATTTGATCGATCAGTTTTTGCGAACCAATTCGAATCATCGCACTGATCAATATGGTGGCAGCAGAGAAAACCGCTTACGTTTTCTTATGGAAGTTGTGAGTGCAATCATTGATAAGGTTGGTGCTGACAAAGTTGGAGTTCGCTTGGCGCCTTACATCACATTTAAAGATATGAACTGCCCAGATATCGTCCCAACGATTTTACAAGCCGCGGAGCAATTACAGAAACTCGGTATTGCGTATCTGCATTTGTCAGAAGCTGATTGGGATGATGCTCCACAAATCCCTGAAGATTTTCGCCGACATTTACGTGAGCTGTTCACCAATACCATTATTGTTGCAGGCCGATATGACGTTGAGCGAGCAAACCAAATCTTGGAAAACGGCTACGCTGACTTAGTCGCATTTGGGCGTCCCTTTATTGCGAATCCAGACTTAGTCGAGCGTTTGAAAATGAACCGTACATTATCGGCATTTGATCCAAGTTGCTTATTTGGTGGAGGTACTAAGGGATATACAGATTATCCAAACCATTCCTAAATCGACATAGCCAGCAGTCGTTTGTTTTATGATTCTGCTGGCTTTTTTACAACTGGTTGGCCGTTATAAAACAATGAGCCATTAACGCGCGCCAAAATGATACGCTAAAAGTAATAAGGCCACAGAATAAACATCCATGTGAATGCTGAAAATATCAACGCGATCAGTACGGCAGCTGAACCGATGTCTTTGGCGCGGCCACTGAGTTCGTGCCATTCGCTACCGACGCGGTCAACCACGGCTTCCACGGCGGAATTCATCAACTCCACAATCACAACTAAGACTAAGCAACCAATCATCATGATTTGCTCAATTTTAGTGACAGGCAAAACGAAAGTAATGGTAATCAACAAAATTGAAGTGACAGTTTCTTGTCGAATAGCGGCTTCGTTTAGCCACGCGGCTTTCAGCCCTTGTATTGAATAACCTGTGGCATAAAACAGACGCTTTATACCCGTACGACCTGGTTTCATAAAATGAACAACCTAATAATGAATAACTATGACAATGGGCATGAGTGAATTACGTGTAGACGTAAAATAGCCTTCGTCCCGCACCCTCATGTTAAAAAAGAGAATCAATGACGTCAGTTCACGGATTCTCTTAAGTGGCCCGATATTAAACGCCCACCACGGGTAGTACAAGAGTAAAGCAAGCGCCTCCGAACACACTTTTAGCCACCGATACTTGGCCGTTGTGGCGTAAAACGATCTGTTTAACGATGGCCAAACCTAATCCGAAGCCTGATTGTCGCTCTCCACGTGAGAGATCCGCGCTGTAAAAAGCATCAAAAATGAATGGCCAGTGCTGCGGGTCAATCCCTTCTCCATCATCATGGATATCAATTTGTACTGCTTGACCTGCGTTGATCACGGAGGTTTCAACGGCTATTTTGCTTTTGGCGTATTTCTGAGCATTACCCAATAAATTATCCAGAGCTCTTTTGAGAAGGTATGGATCGACTTGTAAAGTGGCGACTTGTGCTAATGGCAGCAACTGGATCTCGACTACGCTGTTGCTGCGCCATTTATCTAGTATTGGTTCGAGCCAGTAATTGAGCTGAATTGTCTGCATATTGAGTTCGTTTTCTGGCCTTTCAACTTTCGCGTAGTAAAGAAGTTCATCGACCATCGTTTCCATCTCTTCGGTATCTTCGATGATACTGGCGACTTTCGCCGCTTGTTTTGGTGTCAGAGATTCATCGGCCAACATTTCTGCTTGCCATTGGATCCGAAAGATAGGGGTGCGTAACTCATGAGCTACGGCATTACTCAGCGCTTTATTGCTGAGCACCAAAGCGGAAATTTTGCTCGCCATGTAGTTAAAGCTTTTGTTTAAAGAGCCGACTTTATCGCCGCTTTTGATGGAGGCGCGAGCGGTCAGATCACCAGCGGCAAAGGCTAAGGTCACTTTTTCCAATTCACGCACTCGCCGACTGATGAACCAGATCAGCAACACACAGTACAGTGCAAAGCCTACGACAAGCAGCAAAAGTGAGAGATTATCTGCGAAGAAAATGGCTTGCCTCAGTGGTGATTCTTCATCGGGTTTAAAGCTGTAAATTGGTGAGGTGGACGTAAGGCGCAACCATAAAAAACGGTCATTATCGTAGTAGGTGTAGGCATTGGGGGTGGTAAAGAAAAACGCTCGCACATCTGAGGGTAAGGTCTTTTCAGTATGCGTCTCTATCAGTTGTCGTGTTTTATCGGCATATTCTTTTAGTACATTTAAGGTGTTGGCTTCACCTTCATGCTGATAAATACGAGTGACCAAGTCATGAAATGCTTCAGCTTGATAATCTTCAAGTACGTAATCGTAGTCAGTACCAAGCTGGTAAACGACCAGTTCAATGGTAATGAGTGTCGCTAAAAAAAAGAGCAATAAACCAACAAAAGATTCAACGTAGATACGACGCATACAGGTTTCTTCTAAAATACGTGGTCATTACCACGTGTCTGGTACAAAAAGGTATCCTTTCCCTCGGACCGTAATAATGCGTTTCGGTGTGGAAGAATCATCACCGAGTTTTTTACGCAAAATGACAATCTTGTTATCGACGGTTCTATCAAGCCCATCGTATTCAATCCCGCGTAACGCTTTGGTTAATACATCCCGTGATAGGACTTGATCTGGTGTTGATGCCAGTAGCCACAGCAAGTCGAATTCGCTGTCGGTCATCGCTACGGCCTCACCATTCATTTCACACAGATGTCGAGATTGATTGAGAGACAAGGCCCCAAATTCAAGCACGGTTTTCGCGGTTTGAATTGGCTCGTTGTCGACTCTGCGCAGTAGCATACGCATTCTTGCAAGCAAGACGCGTGGTTTAATCGGCTTTGTCACAAAATCATCGGCACCAATTTCCAGTGCTGCAACGTGATCAAAATCGTCATCACTGGCGGTCAGCATCAATATCTTACCGTTGTACATAGGACGGATCTGTCTACAAATTGTCAGCCCATCTTCACCGGGTAGCATTAAATCCAGTAACACGATATCTGGTTGTTGCTCTAAAATGACCGCGCTCGCTTTGGCACCTTCAGCAAGGGCAATGACGCTAATATCTTGACTTTCAAAGTATTCTGTTAACATTTCTCTGAGTTTTAGATCATCTTCAACGATGATTAAAGAGTGTCTATCCGTCATGGAGGCTCCTAGATAGGTACGATGAACGACATGACAATCGCTGACATTGGAAAAATTTGAAGTGCATAGTAAAGCAAAGACCCAGCATTTTCGCTAGGTCTTTGTATGGTTGGATGAGTTTCTATTGATACAATCTCTTGTTATTCAACGGCTTTGGTCGGTGAAGAGCGAAGTTTGTTCGCCAGCATCACCACAAGTGGACTAGTCAACATTACGACTGCAAGCACGGTAAACACGAAAGTGATCGGACGTTCCCACAAGAAGCTTAACTCCCCATCGCTGATCATCAACGCGCGGCGAAGGTTCTCTTCCATTAATCCACCCAAAATAAAGCCAAGCAGCAGTGGTGCCAGCGGGAAGTTGGCTAACCGTAGAGCAATCGCCCCCATCGCGACGATCAACATTACGTAAACATCCATAGTGTTAAACGAAACCAAATAAACACCGGTGATTGAGAAGAACAAAATCATCGGCAGCAATACGGTTCTCGGTACCGCCAATAGCCTTGAAATATAAGGAATAAGCGGTAAGTTAAGGATGATAAGTACAATATTACCGAGATACATTGAGATGATGACAGACCAAAAGACATCAGGGTGATCAACAAATAAACGAGGGCCAGGTTGAATGCCGTAAGAGAGCAGGGCTCCAAGCATGATCGCTGTGGTGCCAGAGCCGGGAATGCCGAGTGTCAACAGCGGAACAAAAGATCCGCTAGAGGCGGCGTTATTGGCAGACTCTGGTGCAACAAGCCCACGCAAAGACCCTTTACCGAACTCTTCTTTTTTATCTTTGGGCGCTAAGCTGCGCTCCATACCATAACTCAAAAATGCGGCGATGGTTGCGCCAGCGCCGGGCAACACGCCAGTGAAAAAACCTAAAATGGAAGCACGAATTGAAACGGGAGCCGCTTCTTTAAATTCTGCCTTGGTGATTTTCATACTGCCCAAGTTGCTGATTTTATTCTGTTCATCTGTACGCGTGTCGTTTTCTGGTTTTAAAATACCCATTAATGTTTCGCCTAAAGCGAATGTCGCCATCGCCAGCAAGAGGAAGCTAAAACCGTCCATTAAATCAGTTAAGCCAAAGGTAAAACGTTCCACACCTACGCCTTTATCAATACCAACGGTAGAGAGCATCAAGCCAAGAACAACCATCATCCATGCTTTAAGGACTTGTCCTTTTCCAGCAAAGGCGGCGACCGCCGATAGACCGAGTAGCATCAACGCAAAATAGTCAGAGGATTGAAAACTCAGTGACACGCTGGCCAGTGCAGGCGCTGCGACCAAGAGCATAATCGCTGACAAGGTTCCGCCTGTAAAAGAGGCGTAAGCAGCGATGGCTAACGCTTTACCAGCTTGGCCTTTTTGCGCCATGGGGTAGCCATCAAACGCGGTGACCACGGTTGCCGAGCATCCGGGAGCATTAATCAAAATGGAGGAAGTGGAGCCGCCAAAAATAGCGCCGTAATAAACGCCGGCCATTAAAATTAAACCTGAAGATGGTTCAAGGCCATAGGTGATCGGGATCATCAACGCGATAGCCGAAATCGGGCCAAGCCCGGGTAACATGCCGATAAAAGTACCGACGAAACAGCCCACAATCACCATGAAGATGTTCATTGGCATCATGGCGGTAGAAAGCCCTTGTAAAATTCCATCTAACATAATCAGTTCCTACCAGAGTGTGAAAATAACGCCGGGCTCAAGGTAGATGTCCAAACCTTGAGTAAGCAGCAGATAAAACGCAATGACAAAGGGAAAAGAAGCACCAAATAACACTGATTTGCGTCTTTCACCCAAAATATAAAAGCCAGCGAGTAAAAAGAAACTGGTGGCCAGTACGAAGCCTAAATAAGTTAGGCCAAGTCCGTACAGCGCCATCAACACTAAAAAACCAATCAACAATTTCCAGTTGAAGTGCAATACCGCGCCACTTTGTTTATCGGGCTGCCCTAACACCAGCATCAACAAAGAGAGGCCAATTCCAGCGTAAGTCAGCAGAGTCGGTAAGGTTTGGGCGTTAAACGGTTCATATTCATCACCGGGAAACATCGGTATTTGAGTCGTTTGATAGCCGTAGCAAAGGCTAAGAACAAGGAAGATCAACGCGCCAACGCGATCGCGGCACAGTAAATATTCTTTGCTGAAAAATTTGGTTGGCAGATCCGACATATCCAACTCCATGGTAAAAATAGGGGAGAAAAGAGCCGTGTAGCAGCGAGTTAATGAATTGATTAACTAAGGGCAAAGGGATAGGTATATGAAGGTTTTCCTATCCATATTTGCCTGATAAACAAAGGAGTATTGAGCATAACTGCACACGGCAAAAGTGTTGCTAGCGGGGACAAGGCAAGGAACTGTCCCCTTAGCGACCTTACTTCAGGAAACCGAGCTCACGCATCAGATCACCCATCTCTTTCTCTTGGGCTTCTAAGAAGGCGTAAAACTCTTTATCCGCTTGATAGTTATCGATCCAACCATTACGGTCGCGGACGATTTTCCATTCATCGGTGGTGTACATTTTCGCTAATGCTGCGTTCCACTGATCAATCTTCTCTTGGCTGATCCCAGGGGCTGCGAAGAAGCCGCGCCAGTTAGCAAAGACTGTTGGGTTGCCATAGTCAGTTAATGTTGGAATATTCGGGGCAGATTCCAAACGTTTAGGGGCGGTGATCGCCAAAATTTTCACTTGGCCAGACTTGGACATTTCAAGCACTTCACCTAAGCCTGTTGAAAGCAGTTGTGTTTCACCAGAAAGCAGTGCCGCCATGGCTTTGCCACCCGCGTCATAGGCGATGTAGCGAACTTCTTTTGGATCCAACCCTTGCCCTTTGAAGGCGGCCGCGGCGACTAAGTGATCCATACTGCCACGAGCAGAACCGCCAGCGACTTTCACTTTACGCGGGTTGTCTTTGAAATCGGCAACCGCATCTTCCCACGTTTTGTATTTTGAATCGCCCGCAGCAACGATAGCGCCATAATCAGAAACGGTGGCGGCAATCGGTGTTAAATCGCGGAAGGATTGTGGAAAAACACCGGATAAAGAACGAACAACAATCGGTGTGGAATTGACCATTAAAGTATCTTCTTGGCGGTCTGCGGTTTCAATTAGGTGTGCAATCGCTTTACCACCACCGCCACCGGATAAGTTTTGGTAAGACACATTGCCGACAATGTCGGTTTTCATCAGTACATCACCTGTACCACGAGCCGTCATATCCCAACCACCACCCGCGCCACCGGGTACTAAAATGTGAAGTTTCTCAATATCAGCGGCGAAGCTGCTAATAGAAAAAGTTGCAGCCAGAATGGATGCAGTGAGGGTTGGTTTGAACTGCTTAAACATATTCACGTTCCTTATGTAGGGCGCATCTTCATCTTTACCTTGGAGCGTTTGTGACTGAATGCTACAGGCAGAGATAGGGTGCTTATCGTTGTTATCATGACTGCATCAATGATCTAATGCAGATACGTTAAGTTAATAACCTGTTACAGGTTTGTCTCTAATGCGTAGATAAAAACAATATAGGGCATAAAAACGTTTTTGTTCATAAAGTTCACGGCGTTATTTTACTGCGTTGTGTGACGAGTCTTCGTTAGCGTCTTGTCTCACTATCTACGAGCAGTAATCGAGTGTTATTCATTGCAAATTGCGCGGCTGAGGCGTCATTACCTTGTTGAAGCAAGGTCGTGATACTGGGCAGCAGCAAGAAAAAGATCAAAGGTTCGGGATATTGGGCTTGCCATTGATGGCGCTCATCTAACACATGCCCTTCGAAGTAGACGGTGAGTACCACACTGTCCGACGAAAAGTGCGATCCATGGAATCGCCCTAAAGTATGCGTCGAGCCCCATATTGAACTCAGTGGTCGCTCCGATGTGCTTTTAAGATAGAGATCAACGATTACACTTTGCGATTGAGAACCTTGCGGCTGAGAATGTCGATGAACCGTTAAACGCTCACCCCAATACTTCCCTTGATGAAAAGGTAGATAGCCTAAGTTGTTCGGCGTTACACGGCCATCGTTTGCACACATTTGAACCGAATCGGGCATTTGCTGGCTGCTGTACAATTCACAAGCAAATTGACCAACAAGTTGCTGCACTGCGCTTTGAAATAAACGAGCATCAAATGAGTGCTCTTGCTCAATATGCAAATTTAATTCAGGAAAAACAATAGGTAACTGGCTTATTAGCGCATTGAGGTCATTAATAGTGACCGACTGATTCTGCTCTATCGCCGCGCGAATAATATTTGGGTTGTCTGCTAATGAAAGAGCATCCTCAGAATAGATCGCCTCACTCAGTGATGGGTAGGTGCGTGGATTTTTCGGATTACTGTTATAAGCAATGCATCCGGATAATAGTAACGAGCAGGCGAGAGCGTAACCAAAAGGAGAATGCGTGATTCTCTTGCAAAGATTCATAAGTGACGGCCATGTCATCGGTAGTGGGTTGCACTGCCTATTCTATCTGCGAAATCGACACTTTTCTCTTTTCAAGCTCACAGAGTTTTATCTTCTTACGGTTCAGATTTAATCATTAAGTTTCTTATACATTAGTCTAATGTGTCGACAATTTTATTGATTATCGATGGTTTTGTGGTCTATTTTAACAATAAGTCTTAATAACTGTTAACACCTGTGAGTCTGTGAGTGCTTTGCGTCTCAGCATGAATCCAACCCGTGAGCGATAACAAGATGAATAGTGCACTAACACTAAACAGTACCGATACAAAACCACACGCTATTGAACGAGAAAAAGAGAACACAAAATCGGAAAACCTTACGGAGTATCTGATTGAGGCGATTGTTGAAGGGCGCATAGCACCGGGCCGCAAGATTTCAGAACCCGAACTCGCCAAACGTTTTCAAGTAAGCCGTGGGCCACTGCGTGAAGCGATAATGCGTGTGGAAGGCTTGGGGCTTATCGAACGTGTTTCACATGTGGGCGCGCGAGTAATTGAGCTGTCACCCGCTAAGCTGGTTGAGCTTTATGCGGTACGCGAAGCGCTAGAGGGTATGGCGGCAAGGTTAGCGGCGCGCAACATTTCGCCCTCTGAATTACAAGGGCTAGAGGCATTATTGTCGACACATTCGAATCATATTGAGCAAGTTGAAGGGGCCTCCTACTTTCATCAACACGGTGATTTTGACTTTCATTACCGCATCATCAAAGCCAGCCGTAATCATAAATTAGTGACTTTATTGTGTGATGAGCTCTATCACTTACTGCGCATGTATCGTTATCAATCGCCACGCTCACATTCACGTCCGAAGGAGGCGTTGGATGAGCACAAATACATTCTACAGGCGATCAAAAACGGCGATGAAGAACTGGCTGAGATGTTGATGCGACGCCATATTTCGGGCAGTCGAATCTTGATTGAACAGCAGATAGTAAAAGAGTAAGCCACAGGGCGGTGGGCAGAAAATAATCATGCCTGCAATGAAGCAAACCAAGAACCACGCATAGAGCGGCCTTGAATAAGGGCGATAACCAAGCGACTGATTAGGAGAATCTCATGAGCTTAAGTCAGGGGGCGAAATTTAGACTCGCTGTTCAACAAAATGATCCGCTGCAGATTGTCGGCACGATCAATCCCTATTGCGCAATGATGGCCAAACGTTTAGGCCACCAAGCCATTTATCTGTCGGGTGGTGGCATCGCTAACGCTTCGTATGGTTTGCCCGATTTAGGTATCACCACATTAAATGATGTGCTGGTGGATGTTGAGCGCATCACTAATGCGTGTGATTTACCTTTGCTGGTGGATATTGATACCGGTTTTGGCGGCGCATTTAGCATTGCTCGCACTATCAAAGCTATGGAAAAAGCGGGTGCTGCTGCCGTGCATATGGAAGATCAAGTTGCGCAGAAACGCTGCGGGCATCGCCCTAATAAAGCGATCGTCAGCCAGCAAGAGATGGTTGATCGCGTAAAAGCCGCGGTAGATGCACGAGTGAACCCAGAGTTTGTGATCATGGCGCGCACCGATGCGTTAGCGGTGGAAGGAATTGATAGCGCCATTGAACGTGCCATTGCTTGCGTGCAGGCTGGAGCCGATATGATTTTCCCCGAAGCGATGACCACTCTTGAGCAGTACGATCGTTTCTCCACCGCGTTAAGCGCAGCTTGTGCTAAATCAGTACCGATTTTAGCCAACATTACTGAGTTTGGGCAGACGCCGCTCTACCCATGTGCCGAGCTTGCTCAAGCGAAAGTGGATATGGTGCTTTACCCATTGAGTGCGTTTCGTGCGATGAATAAAGCGGCTGAGAATGTCTATCGCCATTTATTAGAGCAGGGCAACCAACAAGCTTTGCTCGATAGTATGCAAACCCGTAACGAGTTGTATGACTATCTCAATTACCACGATTACGAAGATAAGCTCGACGAGCTTTTTTCATCAAAGGAATAATAAAAACAAAGGAAAAGGAGTTCAACATGTCAAACGCACCACTGGGCGGCGCAGGTCTGCGCGGTCAAAGCGCGGGTGTCACCGCTTTATGTACTGTCGGAAAAACTGGGACGGGTTTAACGTATCGAGGTTATGACATCACCGATCTTGCCAACCATGCACAGTTTGAAGAGGTCGCTCATCTGTTATTGATTGGCCATTTACCTAATCAAAGTGAACTTGACCAGTACAAAACCCACTTAATGGGATTACGAGGTTTACCGCAGCCGTTGAAAGCCGCGCTAGAGCTGCTGCCAGCCAGTACACATCCAATGGACGTAATGCGCACAGGCTGTTCAGTTTTAGGCAACCTTGAAACCGAGCACAGTTTTGCTGGACAGTTGAGCGCGACCGAACGGATGTTGGCACTTTTCCCCGCCATTATCTGTTATTGGTATCGTTTCAGCCACCAAGGCATTCGGATTGACACTGAAGATCAAAGCGAAGCATGCATTGGTGGCTACTTCTTAAAAATGCTGACAGGGAAAGCACCGAGCGATTTGCACAAGCAGGTGATGCATTGCTCATTGATTCTGTACGCAGAGCATGAGTTTAATGCCTCAACGTTTGCCGCGCGCGTCTGTGCTTCTACGCTGTCAGATATTCACTCTTGCGTAACAGGGGCGATTGGCACACTGCGCGGCCCGTTGCATGGTGGAGCCAATGAAGCGGCGATGGCGATGATTGAACGCTGGCAAACACCAGATGAAGCTGAGGCCAATATTCTGCAAATGTTGGCTAATAAAGACAAAATTATGGGCTTTGGTCATGCCATTTATCGTGAAAGTGACCCGCGTAACGCATTGATCAAACGTTGGTCAAAAGCGTTATCTGAAGCGTCGGGCGACACGCATTTGTACGCAGTATCAGAACGTGTTGAAGCGGTGATGAAACGTGAGAAAGGCCTATTCTGTAATGCTGATTTCTTCCACGCTTCGGCCTACCATTTTATGGGCATTCCTACGCCATTATTTACCCCTATTTTTGTGATGAGTCGATTAACCGGCTGGGCCGCTCATGTGTTTGAGCAGCGCGCTAATAACCGAATTATTCGCCCAAGTGCCGATTATGACGGCCCTGAACATCAAGAGTGGATACCAATAGAGCAGCGTTAATGGGATGAAATCAAGCCATGCTCCTTTGGTGTATGGTTTGATTTTAGGTAAAACCTAGCTCCCTAGACGATGTTTTGCATAGACAATGTTTCGAATAGACAGTTTTATGGGTGGAATTGATGAGTCATCAAACGATCAACAGCCAATACAAAAAAGTATTACCAGCGACCGCGCTGGAGTATTTTGATGCACGACAAGCGGTCAATGATATCCAAGCCGGAGCGTATGATCGGCTGCCTTATACCTCACGAATACTGGCAGAAAATTTAGTCCGCCGCTGTGAGCCGCACACATTGGTTGATTCGCTGAAACAGCTGATTGAGCGTAAGCGCGATCTCGACTTCCCGTGGTATCCGGCGCGTGTGGTGTGCCACGACATTTTAGGGCAAACCGCTTTAGTGGACCTGGCGGGGTTAAGAGACGCGATCGCTCAGCAAGGTGGTGATCCATCCAAAGTAAACCCTGTGGTGGAAACGCAACTGATTGTCGATCACTCACTCGCGGTTGAACATGCCGGCTTCGAAGCTGACGCGTTTGACAAAAACCGTGCGATTGAAGATCGCCGCAATGAAGATCGCTTTCACTTCATCGAATGGTGCAAAACCGCCTTTGAAAATGTCAGCGTTATTCCGGCGGGTAATGGCATCATGCACCAGATTAACTTAGAAAAAATGTCGCCCGTCATCCAAGTGAAAAACGGCTTAGCATTTCCAGATACTTGTGTCGGCACTGACAGCCATACTCCTCATGTCGATTCATTAGGTGTGTTGGCGATTGGCGTCGGTGGGTTAGAAGCTGAAACAGTGATGTTAGGTCGCCCTTCGATGATGCGTCTGCCCGATATTGTCGGCGTTAAACTAACCGGTCAACGCCAAGCGGGGATCACTGCGACCGACATTGTGCTTGCCATTACGGAGTTCTTGCGAAATCAGCGCGTGGTGTCTTGTTATCTGGAGTTTTTCGGAGAAGGCGCTCGCGCATTGACGATTGGCGATCGCGCAACGCTTTCCAATATGACACCTGAATATGGTGCAACCGCAGGCATGTTCTATATTGATGAGCAAACCATCAACTATCTCAAACTCACGGGTCGAGACGCACAGCAAGTAGCCTTGGTTGAACAGTACGCTAAGCAAACCGGCTTATGGGCCGATGATTTGATTGAAGCGCAATACGAACGGGTGCTGGAGTTTGATCTCTCAAGTGTACAGCGCAATTTAGCCGGGCCTTCGAATCCTCATCGCCGTTTGCCGACAAGCGAACTGACCGAGCGCGGTATTGCGGGGGCGTGGCAAACCAAAGAAGGCGAATTACCTGATGGCGCAGTGATCATCGCCGCCATTACTTCGTGCACCAATACCAGTAATCCGCGCAATGTCGTGGCCGCCGCATTGCTGGCGAAAAAGGCCAATCAATTGGGTTTGGTTCGCAAACCTTGGGTCAAAACCTCTTTTGCACCGGGCTCAAAAGTAGCCAAACTTTATTTAGAGGAAGCCGGTCTGCTGCCTGAGCTAGAACAGCTCGGTTTTGGCATCGTCGCTTATGCATGCACTACCTGTAATGGTATGAGTGGCGCGCTTGATCCTATGATTGAGCAGCAAATCATTGAACGCGATCTCTATACGACGGCTGTGCTATCAGGTAACCGAAACTTTGATGGCCGCATTCATCCCTATGCGAAACAGGCTTTTCTTGCCTCTCCGCCATTGGTGGTGGCGTATGCACTTGCGGGTACGATTCGTTTTGATATTGAAAAAGACGCGTTGGGAATAGATGCGCAAGGCAAGCCGATTTACCTCAATGACTTATGGCCAACCGATGAAGAGATCGATGATGTGGTGGCGCGCCATGTTAAGCCCGAACAGTTCAAACAAATCTACATTCAGATGTTTAAATTAGATGAGCACATGGCCAAACAAAAGCCACTTTATGATTGGCGCCCCATGAGCACTTATATCCGTCGTCCGCCTTATTGGGAAGGTGCGTTAGCGGGTGAACGTCGGTTGTCAGCCATGCGACCTTTGGCGATTTTAGGTGACAACATCACTACGGATCATTTATCGCCATCGAACGCTATTTTAGCGACCAGTGCCGCTGGGGAATATTTGCTCAAAATGGGCGTTCCGGAGCAAGATTTTAACTCCTATGCCACGCATCGTGGTGACCATCTGACCGCGCAACGCGCCACTTTTGCTAACCCCAAACTGTTCAATGAGATGGTGCAAGAGGAGGGCAAAGTAAAGCAAGGTTCGTTAGCGCGTATTGAACCTGAAGGCTTGGTTACCCGCATGTGGGAAGTGATAGAGACTTATATGGATCGTAAGCAGCCATTGATCATTATTGCTGGGGCTGATTATGGGCAAGGTTCGTCACGTGATTGGGCGGCGAAAGGTGTACGTTTGGCGGGAGTTGAAGCCATTGTTGCCGAGGGGTTTGAACGGATCCATCGCACGAATTTAGTCGGGATGGGTGTTCTGCCACTGCAATTTAAAACGGGAACGGACCGCCACACACTGAAACTCGATGGTACTGAGCTTTATGATGTGGTGGGAGATATTAAGCCGGGCATCAACTTAACCTTGGTGATCACGCGTACGCAAGGCGCAAATAAGGGCGAACAGCAGAAGGTTACGGTGACTTGTCGTTTAGACACGGCTGATGAAGTCAGTGTGTATCAGGCTGGTGGCGTATTGCAGCGTTTTGCGCAAGATTTTCTGGCTCAATGACGCTAAGGATAAAGGAGTATCAGGTGAGTAACTCATTAAAAATTCCGGCGATTTATATGCGCGGCGGCACCAGTAAGGGCGTGTTTTTTCGGCTTGAAGATTTACCCAAAGAGGCTCAGCAAGCGGGAGAGGCGCGAGATCAACTGCTGTTGCGTGTCATTGGTAGCCCCGATCCTTATGGCAAACAAATTGATGGCATGGGCGGCGCAAGTTCTAGCACCAGCAAAGCCGTGATTCTCTCCAAAAGTGAGCAAGCCGATCACGATGTGGATTATTTGTTCGGCCAAGTTTCGATAGACAAAGCGTTCGTAGACTGGAGCGGCAACTGCGGTAACCTTTCTGCGGCGGTAGGGCCATTTGCGATTTACAGCGGTTTTATCGACCCAGAACGGATCCCTAATAACGGTGTAGTGACGGTTCGCGTTTGGCAAGCCAACATTGGCAAAACCATTCTCATCCATGTTCCAATTGAGCAGGGTGAAGTGCAAGAGTGTGGCGATTTCGAACTTGATGGGGTGACTTTTCCCGCCGCCGAAATTGCGGTTGATTTTCTCGATCCTGCCGATGATAGCGGTGTGATGTTCCCAACCGGAAATGTGCTCGACCAACTGCAAATCCCCGGCATGGCAACCTTGAATGCAACGCTCATTAATGCGGGCATTCCGACGATTTTTATCGATGCACACGACATCGGTTATCAAGGTACTGAACTGCAAGAGGCGATCAACAATGATGATCATGCCTTGGCGATGTTTGAAGCGATTCGCGCTTATGGCGCTGTGAAAATGGGTTTGATTGAGCATATTGAACAAGCCCAACTGCACCAACATACGCCTAAAGTAGCGTTTGCAGCAAAAGCGCAATCCTATTTGTCATCCAGTGGTAAAGCGGTATCGGCGAACGATGTCGATATTGTGGTGCGCGCGCTGTCTATGGGAAAACTGCATCATGCGATGATGGGAACGGCCGCCGTGGCCATCGCTTCAGCGGCCAGTGTCCCTGGAACGTTAGTGAATATGTTGGCGGGCGGTGGAGCAAAAGAATCGGTCACTTTTGGTCATCCATCCGGTACGCTGAAAGTGGGCGCTAAAGCCGTTTTACGAGAGGGTCATTGGGGAATAGAGAAAGCCAGTATGAGCCGCAGCGCGCGGGTGTTAATGGAAGGTTGGGTGCTAGTCCATCGTTAAGCCTCAAATCATGTTAAGGGAAATGTTATGTCGGCATATTTAAAGGAATATCAATGGGCTCAATCTGAACCTGAATCATTTTGGCAGGCTCAAGCTCGGCAGATTGAGTGGTTTGAGTTTCCCCAAACTATCTTACAAAAAGATGAGCATGGCATTGAACGCTGGTTTACCGATGGTGTACTCAATACCTGTTGGTTGGCGCTAGATTTTCATTGTGAGCAGGGGCGAGGTGAGCAAACCGCGCTGATTTATGATTCCCCAGTAACCGGAAGAAAGCGTCAATACAGCTATACACAATTACGAGATCAGGTAGCGAAAGTGGCGGGAATGCTGGCAATGCAAGGTGTTGCTAAAGGCGATCGGGTGATCATTTATATGCCAATGATCCCGGAAGCAGTGATGGCGATGCTCGCTTGTGCACGGCTTGGCGCGATTCACTCTGTCGTTTTTGGCGGTTTTGCACCCAATGAATTAGCGGTGCGTATTGAAGATGCTGAACCGAAAGTGATCATGACGGCATCTTGCGGTATCGAAATCAATAAGATTTTACCCTACAAACCCTTAGTTGACCGTGCCATTTTAGACAGCAAATGGAAGCCGGAAACAGTGGTGGTGTTACAACGCTCGGAGCATGTGGCTGACTTAAATAATGAGCGAGATCTAGAGTGGAATCGAGCCGTTAAAGAAGCGCCGCCGCATGATTGCGTGCCGGTTTTGGCGACCGATCCGCTTTATATTCTTTACACATCAGGTACAACAGGCAAACCCAAAGGGGTGGTGCGCGACAACGGTGGTCATGCAGTCGCGATGAAGTACTCCATGTCAACCATCTACAATATGCCTCAACAAGGTGTTTTTTGGGCTGCGTCGGACGTGGGGTGGGTAGTCGGTCACTCTTACATTGTTTATGCGCCCTTGATTCACGGTTGCACCACGATTTTATATGAAGGTAAACCGGTGCGCACACCGGATCCGGCTGCATTTTGGCGAGTGTGCCAAGAGTATAAGGTGGACGTACTTTTTTCTGCGCCTACCGCCTTTCGCGCCATCAAAAAAGAAGATCCCAATGGCGATCTACTCAAACATTATGATTTATCCACTTTAACCACTATTTTTATGGCCGGAGAACGTCTTGACCCGCCGACACTTGAATGGGTAGAACAGCACACTCAAAAGCCAGTAGTTGACCATTGGTGGCAAACCGAAACCGGTTGGGCGATTGCTGGAAATCCGATAGGGCTTGAGTCAATGCCAATTAAAGCGGGGTCAGCAACGAAACCGATTCCCGGTTATCAGGTCGAGATTCTCAATGAGCTAGGTGAAGTGATGCCCGCCAATCAACAAGGGTTTGTGGCGTTGAAACGCCCCTTACCACCAAGTTGTTTAGCGACGGTATGGCGTGATCACGAACGATTTGAGTCCGGTTACCTTGCTCAATTTGACGGTTACTATGTTTCTGGTGATGGTGGCTATTTGGATGAAGAAGGTTATCTCTTCATCATGGGGCGAATTGATGATGTGATAAACGTTGCAGGCCATCGTTTATCTACGGGGGAGATGGAAGAAATCGTCGGTGCTCATCCTGCGGTTGCCGAATGTGCTGTCGTCGGAGTGTATGACGAGCTGAAAGGGCAGTTGCCGCTAGGGTTGGTGGTGCTTAAAGATGGAGTTAAGGTGGATGAGCGCGAGTTGGAACAAGAACTTGTTAACAAAGTGCGCAGTGAAATTGGTGCGGTAGCGTGCTTTAAGCATGCGCTAATTGTTGATCGTTTACCCAAAACGCGCTCTGGTAAAATCCTGCGTCGAGTCATTCGACAAATTGCCGATGGCGAAGAGTATGCTGTCCCTTCAACAATTGATGACCCAATGAGCTTGAGTGAGTTAGAAAAAGCGCTCCATCACTAGCGGCTACCCTATAGTTGACGATTAATTGAGGCGCCTCAGATGAATGAGGCGTTTTTATTGCCAATTTGCAATCCGCATTTTATTTGTTTCTCTTAGTTCCTCTGTCTTAGTTCTAAGACGAAATTAGCGCTCAATCGACCAAAAACGCTACGCATGAAGATATATTTTTTAATCACTATCTTATAGAATCACGGCCAAAGCTTTATTCATTCAGAGCGCGAAATATGTCGTTAGTTATCATAACTCCTGCTTGTGATCGTGATTTACCGCAACTGAATCAGTTGATGTATGACCTTCATCATGAGCATCACCTTGCTTGCCCTGAGCATTTCAAAACAGCAGAAGAGATTGAACAAGAAAAAAGTATTGCTCGTTATTTAGATGATCCGGAATGTTTGGTTTACGTTGCCAAAATAGACAGTCAAATTGTGGGATTTATATCGGGTCACTTTTGCGAGTTAATTTCAAGCGTGAGCAAAGCGGTACCAATGGGCAGTATTGATGAGCTTTACGTTGAGCCACAATATCGTCAGCAGCATATCGCACAGCAGCTGTTTCAAAAAATGGAACAGACATTGAAAGAGTACGGTATTACCCAAGTCTTTGTCGAAGTGTGGGATTTTAACCAAGGAGCGCAGTCTTTTTATCAACGTTCTGGTTTTTCATCGCATATACATTGGTTAAGAAAGTCAATCGATAGCAAGTAATTCGATAATAATAATCATGGATTTTTAATGTGTTAAAACAGTTTTCATTGTTGAGTGTCTGTTTGCTGTCGTTGTTCTGGTCAAGTGTTGGTGTTGCTCAACAACCGGTAACGCTACCAGATAATATTCGTGGTGCCCTATGCCTAGTTAAAGCCGATCATAAGATCGTGCTCGTTAACGAGGTGATCACCAAGCAGATTTCATTGCCAGGAGGGACGATATCTCCCGGTGAATCTCCAGAATTGGCCGCGCAAAGAGAAACGTGGGAAGAAACGGGCCTTGTTGTAACGGTAGGGCGCACGTTGGGGTATACGGATACGGCTGTCGTTTACAGCTGTCGCAGTGATTCCGATGTGATTGCTTTTGAGTCAAAAAATAGCCGTAATGGACATGAGTTGCCTATTTGGTTTGCTCCTCATTATGGTGTCGAGGTTGCTAGCGCAATGCTGATCGATCCGTATCGTATTGATGCAAGTCAGTATCGTTACCCTGAGCAATGGGATCGGATCAAAACCATGTATCAAGAAGCGGATAGTCAACCCGTGATTTATGTAGAGAATCTGGTTTCTGCTGCGCCTCGGTTTCACCAAATCGAATTAGGCTGGATGATGAAATTGCAGAATACGGTTGCGGAATGGCCGTATACGCTGAGTTCGTCGATTTATCAAATCGCAGTATGGATCACCAAATTGACGGATCCTTTATTGCTGATAGTTTTATTTCCAGTGATTGCCTGTTATCTGGGTAAAGAGTCTGTTTATAAGATATTTTTTGTGGTTACCGTGAGTTCATTGTTGTCATTAGTCGCTCAGCAAGGATTTGCATTACCAAGACCCCATGCCTATATACCATTGTTGGAACTTTGCCAAAGTTACGGGTACGGTTTTCCAAGTTTACCGATTGCAGTTTGGTTTGGTGTAGGGATATCACTATTGCGAGCTTTTGAACATCTCGATTTCAACCGAATGTTTGTGGGTTTTATCGTGTTGATGGGGCTATTAATGTTGGCCAAATTCTATATTGGGGAAGCCTTCATCAGCGATATGGTGATAGGTGGATTGTTGGGCGCTCTGGTCGCGTGGCATATTGTTCGTTTAGATGAACAATCTTATACCGACGTCAGAACACTGCTGGGTTCGCGTGGGGTATGGTGGGGTTTAACGATCACGGTTGCACTGCTGGTTATGATCTGGCCCTTGCCTAGTTTCACCGCTTGGTTAGCCATTTTGCTGACGGCATCGGCTTTAGTTATGACAAAGGGCACTGAACCACTACACATCACTCTTCAACGAATGTGGCTGCTGATCATTTTGTTATTAGCACTCAATCAAGTGGTGTTATTTGGTGCCACGCTCGTTTCATACAGCAGTATTTTCTCTTTAATGGTTGAGACGCTCCGCTTGCCAATACTCATGCTCATCTTTGCATGGTTCATGCGAAAATGCCGTGCTTAACCTGGTTGTTTAGTCAACATCCCGATTAAAGACGCCTCGACTGAGGCGTCTTTAATGCCTATTCGTGAGACTCACCGAGTACAAATTTTTCTATAGCAACTGCTACACCATCGTTGTCATTACTGAGTGTAATATAGTCGGCTAGCTGCTTAGTTTGTTCCATCGCATTTGCCATTGCAATTCCAAGTCCTGCGTATTGCAGCATGTGATGATCATTTTCAGCATCTCCCATACAAATAATGTGTTTAGCCTCGATCCCCAAGTGCTCGGCAATCGCTTTGACACCGACGCCTTTATTACTTTGTGTGTTTAAGAATTCAAGAAAGAATGGTGCACTTTGTACAATAGTAAACTGCTGATAGAGCTCCGGAGGAAGTTGTTCAATGGCTTTCTGTAGCAAGCTCGGCTCTGCCACAATCATTGCTTTGATGATGGGATGATCATCTTCAAGCTGTTCAAAATCCATTTCCGTGATCGGCAGTCCGTTGATTCTTGCTTCAAGCTCGGTATATTCACTGATTTTAGGCGTGATCAGACCATGAACTTGGCTAAAGGCGTGTGTATTCACGTTAAGTTGGTTAGCAAGGTTAGCGACTAATTTTGCAGAGCGGCCATCGATAATTTTGTGATGAATAATTTCACCACTGCCAATGTTTTGAACCATTGAGCCGTTGTAGTAAAGGACAAAATCCTCATTTGAGTTTAAATGCAGTTCTTGCAACTTATCGCGCATGCCATCAATAGGACGTCCAGACGCCAGCACAACTTTAACTCCTTTTTCACGAGCTTTGGCTATAGCCTGTTTTGTTCTGGCTGTGATCTGTTTTTGGCTATTGAGAAGAGTACCGTCCATATCTAAAGCGATGAGTTTATACATGACTTACCTAAATTAAGTGAAGAAGAAAGCCAGCAGCTTATGCAAGTTGAGATGTGATCGCCACTGATTTAGTCAAATTTTTACGCACGTGATGGGTTTAGTTTGACCTAAGGCAAGGCATCTATTAAGGTCAGCGACCTGCATTTTTTGATATTGAGTTAGGCTGAGTTTACGTTGTACAAAATTAATGAAATGTTTGAGACCATTCAAGGTGAAGGCGTGCATACCGGCGTTCCTGCGGTTTTTATTCGTTTGCAAGAATGCCCAGTGGGATGCGCTTGGTGCGATACAAAGCAGACGTGGGATGCAATGCCGCAAGATGAACGCCCAATCAATGACGTGCTAGCCAAAACCCAAGATAGCCCAACTTGGTGCTCAGTCAGTGCAGAAGAGATGGTGTCGCTCTATAAAACACAGGGTTATCATGCTAAACATATTGTAATTACGGGGGGTGAACCGTGTATTTATGATCTGCGTCCACTTGCGCAAGCATTTGAGGCAATCGGATGTCACATTCAAATTGAAACCAGCGGCACATTCCCGGTTCAAACCTCAGCAAATACATGGGTGACAGTGTCACCCAAAATTGCAATGAAGGGCAAACTGCCGGTACTCGATTCAGCTCTGTTAAGAGCAAATGAGATCAAGCACCCCGTCGCAACGGCTAAAGATATTGAACAGCTAGATGCGTTATTGCTGCGAGCGCAAGTTCCTGATTCAACAGTGATTGCTTTACAGCCTATTAGTCAGAAAGAGCGGGCAACCCAATTGTGCATTGAAACATGCATTGCGAGGAACTGGCGTTTATCGATTCAAACGCATAAATATTTAAGTATTGCCTGAGGAGAGGAAAATGAAAAAAGCCGTTGTGGTATTTAGTGGTGGCCAAGATTCAACAACCTGTTTGGTTCAGGCATTAAAAGAGTTTGATGAAGTGCACGCCATCACCTTTGATTATGGCCAACGCCATAAACTCGAGATTGAGGTTGCCAGCACCTTAGCGAAAAAGTTAGGTGTAGCTGCACATAAAGTCATGGATGTCAGCTTACTCAATGAGTTGGCGATCAGTTCACTCACTCGTGACGATATTCCAGTATCACACGAGTTACAAGAGAATGGGTTACCGAACTCGTTTGTGCCGGGGCGTAACATTCTGTTTTTGACCCTTGCAGGTATTTACGCGTATCAAATAGGTGCAGATGAGGTGATTACTGGTGTTTGTGAAACAGACTTTTCTGGCTATCCGGATTGCCGAAATGATTTTGTTAAAGCGATGAACAGTGCTTTGGTGCAAGGGATGGATCGCCCATTCAACATTCGTACTCCTTTAATGTGGCTAAACAAAGCAGAAACTTGGGCATTGGCGGATCAACATGATGCTCTCGAACTCATAAGACACGAAACACTGACTTGTTATAACGGTATTATTGGTGATGGTTGTGGCGATTGCCCATCATGTGAGCTACGTAAAGCGGGTTTAAACGATTATTTAGTAAACAAAGCGTTGGTGATGAATGCGCTTCACCAAAAGCAATCTGTAACTTTATGATGTATCTAATAATCAACGCATAGATCAAGTGAAATTTAAACGGGTGTTCTAGTGTTTGCGAATGGAATAGCGTGCAAATAGAACACCCATTATTTAGCTCAAGGTACTAAATAGTTCAAGGTACTAAAGGTACATTTTGGCCAAATCTGCAGGTTCTACTTCTTTACCTTCTAAGCTTGCATTCCAGTTGGTGCCAATTAATACACCATCTTCATCAAGGGTAATCAACCAATCTTCTACGAAAATATCGAGAGGGATTTCTAACACTTCGAAGTCAGACCACTCTTCAACGTTGTGAGTTTGTGCATCTTCTTTGGTTGACCAAAAGGGCATAACTTCACTACTTTCAAATTCTGTCGAGTCGCATGCCAGCCAACCATCTTCATTTTTTAAGCCCCATACTAGTTGGGTCTCTTTTGTTTGTTCAATAAACAATTCTAAGTTTGCTTGAAGGTCAGCAGTTAATTTGCTCATTATCTTTATCTCATAAGGTGATGACGCGCAAGGATAGCATTTTGTGCTAGTAAACTCATTACAATTTTAGACAGAAAAAAGGGGCGAAAACGCCCCAATCCTCGATAAATATCGATTTCAACGCTCGCGTTTGGTGAAAATGGTCCACTCTTCTTTCACCGAACCCTTGTGGCCGACGACAGTGGCGACAACTTTTCTATTCATCGCATGGCTAATATCATCATCACCATTTTCTGTCAGTTCAGTATCACCAAAACCAACAATACGGACACGAGTATGGCTAATGCCGTAACTAACAAGCGCCTTCTCGACATTATAAGCTCGGTTTTTCGATAACTCTAAGTTATAACCTGGATTCCCAACCTTACTGGCATAACCTTGTAATTCAATCGAAGCTGAAGGGTATTGCTTGAGAAAATTGGCCATTGACCGTATTTGACTTAGAAACACAGGGTTGACTGTCGCTGAATCATTCGCAAACAGAATTCTAAGCTGGAGTTGCTCTTCGGTTTTAATGAAAGTGCCACAACCATCATTATCGATCTCTGACTTCAATGGTGTTTCGGGGCACAAATCTCTGGCATTAATCACGCCGTCAAAATCATCGTCACGTAAATCGTCTATTTGATCAGCGAGTGGAATCTCAATATATGGATAATCATCTCTAGCAGATGAAGTCGTCGAGGTGATAAAGAGTAAGATCGCTATCATTGGCCATAAGTATTTCAACATGTTAGTACTCCACCGCATCATGCCACTCTTTGGGTATATCCACTCTCAACGAACTCAACAATGACCCAGTTGCATTCATAACACGGTATTTTGCATACTGTTCATCGTATTTGGCATCGAGATAACCTTTTCTTGCTTCGAAAAGTTCATTTTCAGTATTCAACACATCCAATAGTGTTCGCTTGCCGAGCTTATATTGTTTTTCATAAGCAATAACCGTATCTGAAGCAGAATCAACATGATCGGCTAAAAATTCTTTTTGTTGTAATGTCAAATCAAGAGCGCTCCAAGATAAACGCAACCCCTCTTCAACACTACGATAAGTCCGATCTCTTAAATCTTTCGCTTTGTTCATTTGGTAGGCTGCACTGTCGGTGCGCGCAGAATCTGAACCACCATTATATAGGTTGTAACGCATCCTAATCATGGCCGAGAATTCATCGCTGCTACCTTCTATCCCACCGGCATCATCACGCCATGTTTGTGCAGCTTCGAAAGATAACGTTGGGTAATTTGTTCCCTGAGTTTGTTTATATTGAAACTTTGCGGAATCGACATCGGCTTGCGCTACTTTGATGACCGGGTGATCTTGGTAGGCTTTTTCTAAAGCGTCATCAACGGTAAAAGGCAAAGCAGAGTGGTCTGCTCTAGGGAAAATTAAATCTTGAGGAGGTTGACCTACCAACCGTTTAAACTGGGTATGTATATCAAACAGATTATTCTGTGCAGCTAAAAGATTTCCATGGGCTTTAGCTAGACGAGCTTCAACCTGAGAAAGATCAGCGGTTGAACCAATGCCTGATTCCACACGCTTTTGTATATCACGATATATTTTCTTATGTACTGAGAGGTTGCTTTCAGAAAGTGTCAGTATTTCAAACGCTTTCGTTGCATCGAGATACACCTTAGTGACCTCTAATGCGATATCTTGAGCGTCAGCTAAGAGTTGGAAACGAACCGATTCAGCATCAGCCGAAGTACGATCAATATCGTTTAAAGTCGAAGAACCATCCCAAATCAGTTGGGTCAAGGTAATGGTGGCTTCTTTACGGGTAAGTTCATTTTCAGTACCAGAGGCTAAATCTACCGCTTCGTAGCCAATACCAGCATCGAGATCGATCCTTGGAAGGTAAGCACCAGAAGAGGCTTCGCTATTATAGCGCTTACTCACATATTCGTTATATGCACTTTTAATATTTGGATTGGTTGCAAGCGTTATTGACACCGCTTGCTCAAGAGTCTGGCTATATACAGAGATCGGGAAGCTGAGTGCGATGGCGTAGCTCAACGTTTTCATGTTCATCCAATTCACTTGGGCACTCCTCTAGGGACTTCTACTTCTTTTAAGCCGCAATAGTACGGCATTAGCAGTTGCATTATCGAGACGCTTGATGGAAAAATGCAACAAAATAACATTAAATTCTCATCAGTAAACAGCAACATATTCATTACATTCGTGATTTTAGCAAAGAATCATACACCAAATCATCAATTAACATTTATTAAACATTGTTGATTGTTTTTATAATAAAGTACATCTTTAGTGTGATATTGATTCAAACTATAAATGTGTGACTTAAGTCTCCACCTACGTCACATAAGAAGGTGTAAAAATGGTTTTTCCTTTGTATTACAGGTGTTAAATGCTAATTTATTACCATTAGAAATGACAAATTACGTAGCAAAGATGTAGGAATGTAAACAGTCGCATCGTTGTGAATTCGGAAGTTATTAGAGGTATTGTATGGAACTTGGTTCTTTTTCTTTAGGTACAACATTAACTTTCGGTCAGATGATCGTTGTGGATGCAAATGGCAATGTACGGGTGCTTCAGCCAGGAGAAAAAACCTTGCCTGGTGAAATAATCATCAGTGCCAGTAACGCTACCCAAGACGATGTAGGCAATAATAATGATGTACAAATATCAAGAGTTAACGCTGATGGTCGCAACGTAGACATAACCAATGACATCAATGAAATTTTCGCAGCATTAGAGCAAGGCCAAGACCCAACACAGTTAGGCGAAGATCTTGCAACTGCAGCGGGTGAATCGAACGGTTCAAGCCCGACGGGCTCAGTTAGCATCGCTCGCGACGCTTCGGAAACCATAGCCGCAACAGAATTTTCCACGTCAGCACTCACCGCGCTAGGCCTCTCTGAAACACAAAGTTTAACGCTATTAGAAGGCTATTCTCAAAGTGCTTTAGGGTCAATTGTGACGGGCACGAACGATGCGGCGACGATCGCAGGCGACACAGCGGTCGTGGCCTCTGAAACCGATGCGGCGTTGAGCTTGACCGGCACCTTGACCGCGACGGACGTGGACAACGCAGACAACACCTTCACAGCGACAAGCAAAGAAGGCAGCTACGGCACGTTCAGCATCGCGGAAAACGGCGAGTGGACGTTCGTGGCGAACAGTGCGTTCAATGAGATGAATGTTGGCGACAGCAAAGT
>NZ_CAWNTB010000159.1:0-26559 GCF_963877065.1 Vibrio sp. V01_P9A10T6 | reverse complement strand
AGCTTGTATAGCACAAAGCATACCAACATTAATCCATTGATTTTTAAATAAAAAATAATAAATCATTAAATAATCAGGTCAAAATAACACTTCAAAAAATGTCATTATGACACTACAATATCCAAAAACATCACCTGAGTGCTTACCATGCAAGATTTTTCCATCTCTACCTTGATTGAAATGACCATAGGACTCGCAAGTGGTTTGAACGATCAAGATAGGTTCAATCGCCTGCTTGATGCGATTCGTAAAACCATTCAATGCGACTGTGTGATGCTGCTTTCACGCCAAGGTGATTTGTTAATCCCCCTTGCGATGCAAGGCTTGACTCGCGATACCTTAGGCCGACGCTTTTTAATTGATGAACATCCCCGCTTTCGTGAGATTTGCCACGCTGATGGGCCGGTTATTTTCGATGCGAATTCACCACTACCCGATCCTTTCGATGGTTTATTAATGGATCATGATGGCGACCTTCCCATGCACTCTTGTATGGGCCTACCCCTTTTATTTGGTGATAAACTGCTCGGTATATTGACGCTTGATAGCCTTAATCCCAACATGTTTGAGCATATTCCCAAACGCAGCCTAGAAGCGTTGTCGGCAATCGCGGCCTCTACCTTGAAAATGGCACTGACCTTTTCTCAACTTGAAGCACAAGCCAAACAATCACAGCAACGCTTAGAAGAGCTGAATGAAGAAGCATGGGACAGAGAAGGTGGAGAGATCATCGGTTCAAGTGCGTCGATGCTGGCCATGAAAGCCGATTTGGAAGTGGTCGCCCCTTCTAATTTCAACATTTTAATCCATGGTGAAACGGGTGTCGGTAAAGAGCTGGTCGCACGAACACTGCACCAACTATCAGCGCGTAAACGCCAACCTCTTATTTATGTCAACTGCGCCGCAATTCCAGAAAACTTGGTCGAAAGTGAACTATTTGGGCATGTCAAAGGAGCCTTTACTGGAGCAGAACGGCATCGCTTAGGCAAGTTTGCATTAGCCGACGGTGGAACCTTATTTCTCGATGAAATCGGTGAACTGCCACTGGCTGCCCAAAGCAAGATTTTACGTGCATTGCAGAACAATGAAATTCAGCCCGTAGGACAAGATCATGTCCAAACTATTGATGTACGGATATTGGCAGCGACAAATCGAGATTTAAAGCAAGAGGTGGAAGCGGGAAGATTCCGAGCCGATCTTTACCATCGACTCAGCGTATACCCTGTTCATATCCCTCCGCTAAGAGAGCGAAATGGTGACGTTACCTTGTTGGCAGGTTATTTTTTAGAGCAAGCGCGTCGCAAGCTCGGTATCACACAGCTCAAAATCGATCCTAACGCACTGGCTGGGTTACTCAACTACTCATGGCCCGGTAATGTTCGCGAATTAGAACACGTGATCAACCGCGCAGCGCTGAAAGCACGAGCCAGACAAGGCTTACAAGCGTTGATCACCGTCAACAGCTACGACATAGGTGAGTTAGATTTCAGCCTACCCCTGGTTAACACGCAAAGTACGTTGAGCGACAAAGAGGTCACAGCGAAGGTGTGGCAACATGGGCTGCGAGAAGCAACGGATGAATATCAGCGTAAATTAATCAGTGAAGCATTGACCCAATCCGATTTTAATTGGGCAAAAGCGGGAAGATTATTGCAAGTGGATCGCGCGAATCTCACTCGGCTTTCAAAACGCTTAGGGATTTCGGTGAAAAAAACACACGCAATTGAGCGTTAATCTCACTTTCATCACTAATATATCTTTTCTCACCCAAACAGTAATTGCAGGTAAGACGCTCACCATACTGTGTGAGCGCTCATTATTCGGCAGTTAGCTACCCACTTCACTCGGCAGCACTTCTGTTGCAACTAAAGCACGTGGAAATGCGTTTTCATATGCTTGCATAAAGTCTTGGCGGATCAGTTGCTCTAAATGGTTGGCCCGCTCTGTTGGGCAAAAAATCATGAAATGCACGATCTGTTCTCCTGCGGCTGCGCTGCTGATCTGAATGTGCGGCTCAGCACTGGGCAAATCTACACCCGCATGTTTTTCAATCATGCTGTTATAGCGCCTTGCAACATCAATAAAGTGGGCAAAGTGGCTCTCAATCTTTTCATGCATAATCGGTAATAAAGGATACAAATTTACAAATTCAGGCACTACTATCGAAAAGTTATGAAACACATAACGCTTCATAAAATTAAGGTTTTTTACCGGAAACGAGAAGAACATACTGTTTGGCAAGGTCGCGGTTTTTCCAGTGTAGTGGTATTGACCATGATTCAAGTCGATTTCTTGGATCACGGTTGCCATCAAGTTGTGTTCGATCACTTCACCGCTCAGTTTTCCGACTTCAATCCAATCCCCGATACGAAATGAGCGAGAGCTCGCTCGCTGAATTGAACCCGTAAAACACAAGATGATCTCTTTTGATGCGACTACAATGGCGACCGCTATCGCAGTCACTGACAGTGCAAATTCGTTAATCTCCGATTGCCACAATACGAAGAGGATGACCAAAGTAAACGCAAAGGTGCCATTCTTGGTGCGTGACATCCATTTACGCTGCTTTTCGGTAATCAGTGCGACATCGCCACGAATTTGAGAAAGCACAACTCGCCGCGTCAAAATAATCAACGTCATGATTAAAATACTAAACACCAATTTATGAGTGATAAGAAAGTCCCACACCGCGACCACTTTCTCCATATCAATCCCCTTCTTTTATTTTTATGCATAATGAGCAGCAACACATCTAAGCCACTAGAGAGCAGCAGATTGAGATCGTGTTAGAAATTTTAGAAAGGTATTGTAACTGAGTGAATAGTTAACGTCGGCATAAGGCGCAATTATTATGCGCCCTGTCATAGCTTTGGAAGAGAAACTCCCTTTGAGATTGGCGAAAGGAAAAATTTGTTATCAGTGTTGATTCGCCAACGCTGTCTTTTCAGCCAGTTTTACAATCACGTTTACCGCTTGTTCCATCCCTTCAATGGTAATGAACTCATGAATACCATGAAAATTATAACCGCCAGTGAAAATATTAGGGCATGGCAGGCCCATGAATGAGAGCCTCGCACCATCCGTACCACCTCGAATAGGTTTGATCAGCGGTTCAACATCACAAGCAATCATGGCTTGTTTAGCCAGTTCAATGACTTGTGGATGAGGCTCGACCATCTCTTTCATATTGAAATAGCTGTCCGTCACAACCAACTCAACTCGTCCTTTCTCAAGACGGGCATTTAACTGGTCCACTTGCTGCTGCATAAACGCTTTACGAGCTTCCAAGCCTTCTCGTTCAAAGTCTCTAATAATGTAACCCAAGGTTGAGCGAGCCACACTCATCTCTGCGGATTTTAAATGGTAAAAGCCTTGATAGCCCTGCGTGGTCTCTGGGGTTTGATCGGCTGGCATCATAAGCTGAAATTGTGCGGCGATGTTGATGGCATTCACCATTTTATCTTTCGCGGTCCCAGGGTGAACATTCACGCCATAGCAAATAACATCGGCGCTCGCCGCATTGAAATTCTCATACTCCAACTCACCCACCGGGCCACCATCAATGGTATAAGCCCACTGTGCGCCAAACTTCTCCACATCAAATAAGTCCGCGCCCCGGCCGATCTCTTCATCGGGAGTGAAACCGATACAAATATCACCATGTGCGATGCTTGGGTCGGCAATTAACCTCTCAATGGCCGTCATAATTTCAGCGATGCCTGCCTTATTATCGGCACCAAGCAGTGTGGTGCCGTCAGTCGTGATCAGATTGTACCCATGCAGTTGATGCAAATCCGGGTATTGAATAGGTGACAGCACCTCATCCCCTTTACCTAAAGCAATGTCTCCGCCTTGATAATTCTCCACAATTTGCGGCTTAACGTGTTTGCCTGACGCGTCTGGCGCGGTATCCATATGTGCAATAAAACCAATCGCAGGAACAGGGTAATCAACATTCGATTGCAACTTCGCCATAACATAGCCGTGTTCATCAACCGTAGCATCGGTTAAGCCTAATGCGATTAATTCTTCATGCAGTGTATGGGCAAACGTCATTTGCCCTACTGAACTCGGGCAACGGCGGCTGGCGGGGTGAGATTGAGTATCAAAAGAGACATAACGCAAAAAGCGTTCAACAAGATTTTCCATAGCAAGCACTCAATAAGTTAGCATGTCAGCGTATCGCCTATGCTGGGATACGCAGTTAATTGCAAGCTATACTACGCGCTCATCAGAAACGGAATTTGCTATAAATCAGCTTTTCAGCAATTACTGAGGTGTCAATCATTCAAAAAAGGGATCAAAAATGCCCACCGCAGTGAGCATTGAGAGAAGCAAACAGGGCGTTTAAAGCAGAATGAAAATGCCCGCTAGACATGCACTCATTAAGTTAGCTAGCGTACCTGCAATCACCGCTTTAATACCTAAATTCGCGACTTCTGCACGGCGTTCAGGAGCGATAACCCCGATAGAGCCTAATTGGATCGCGATAGAACCAATATTGGCAAAGCCGCACAGAGCAAAAGTAATGATAACTTGGGTGTGTTCCGACAACAGCGCTTTGTGGTCAACAAAATCAATGAAAGCCACAAATTCGTTCATCACCACTTTTTGCCCAATGTAAGAGCCCGCCATCAAGACTTCATGGCTTGGTACACCAATCAACCAAGCCAGTGGTGAAAATAGATAACCGAACAGCAGTTGTAAGGTAATGCCGTTCAAACCCAATAACTCACCGAAACTTTCAAGCCCAGTGTTAACCATCGCAATCACGCTCACAAATGCAACCAGCATTGTACCGACGGCCACCGCCACTTTCATGCCATTCATCGCCCCGCTCGCCAGTGCGTCAATCACATTACTCTCTTGCGCTTTATCCATCTCAATATTGGTTTGATCAAGTGGAACATCGCGCTCTGGTACGATGATTTTTGCCATCATTAAACTGCCGGGTGCCGCCATAAAACTGGCTGCAATAAGGTATTTAAGCTCAACACCTAGACCGGCATAGCCACCCAACACGCTACCTGCGACAGAGGCCATGCCTCCGGCCATGACGGCAAACAGTTCTGAACGTGTCATGCGCGACAAAAAGGGACGCACAAGCAGTGGTGATTCGCCTTGTGAAAGGAAAATGTTACCCGTAGCAACCAGAGATTCTGCTTTGCTCGTACCTAAAAATTTTTGAATACCACCACCGATAAACTCGATGACTTTTTGCATGATACCAAGGTAATAAAGGGCAGAGATAAGAGCGCTGAAGAAAATGATGATAGGCAGAACACGAACAGCAAAAATAAATCCGGAATCGGCTAAATCACCGAATAGAAAGCGGATTCCTGCATCGGCGAAACCCAGCAAACTCGACACACCGCCGCTGATGCTGGCTAGTGCGCTTTGTCCCCATGGGAAGTAGAGCACCAGCGCGGCAAAACCAACTTGCAGCAATAAAGCACGTGATACGGTTTTCCAATTGATGAAAGATCGATTTTCAGAGAGCAGGTAGGCGCAAGCGATCAGCGCTAAAATGCCGACGAGGCCAAAAAGAATATTCATTGTATTTACCTAGTTTGAAATTTGGAAATAAGGGTAGAACCAAAAAACTTGGCAAAGGAGGAATCATTGTCCTTTTGTACAACAAAAGCGTGACAAAAAGAGGGGTATGCGAACATATTGTTCATCTAAGATCACCTTATACAAGCAGAGGAACTTAGCTGGTCCAGTCCTTGGGGTCATTCACATTTCCGTGTGACGGCTTGTATGGGTTGAGCACCGGCTCATAACCGGGCGGAAAGTATAGCGAACAAAATGAGAGTTTCATCACATATTTTTACGCAAACGTTCAAGCGCTCATTTATTCGACAGTTATTCTAAAAAAACATCAAACACAGGCAAGATTGGATGGAAAATAAACAAAAAAATATGGAATTTTCATCACAAATTTAAACTAATTTAACTATATAAAAACGAATAATTGGTATTTCTGCACTTTGCCAACTAGCTTTAAGAGAGTCACTTTGAAGAGACTGAAACGGTTTCGAATAAAAATCACTAGCAACGTCACGCCTCTTGCGGTCAACACTGACCCAAGAGGCATTTTTATTGGACAAAGTCACTGTAGTGCAACAGCGTGAGGCGAAAACTAGTTTACAACCTCAATATCGGTTTCAGGAATACAACAACACGCTAAAGCGAAACCAAGATGACGCTCATGTTCAGGCAGTGCTGGCACGTCAGGTTGATGCACTTTGCCCGACTGCACAGTCACCTTGCACGCACCACAGAACCCTGCTCGGCAACTGTTGGCAATCGCAAGGCCAGCGGCTTCGGCTTGATCTAATAAGGTCGTTTGGTTATTACCCTCAAATACATGGCCATTGACGCTCAGTTGTAACGTTTTCAGCTCAGCTGCGACGGTGTGCGCCACACCAAATGCTTCTTGGTGGTAAGATTCTTCCGCAAGCCCTTTTTTCAACAATAAGCTTTTTGCTTTCTGCATAAAACCATCAGGCCCACACACAAACACTTGGCGAGCAGTCACATGTTGGATTTGCTTAAGATGGGATAAAGAGAGCCGACCTTTCAGCCCCAACCAATCGATGGGAGCTTGAGTAAGCGAAATGAAGACTTTCAACCCCGGATGCCGCTGCTTAAGCGCTTCAAGTTCAACACGGCAAGGAATATCCTCAACGCTGCGACATTGATGATAAAAGACCACATCTTGAATTTGTTGATTATCGGCAAGATAGCGCAACATCGATAACATAGGCGTCACGCCACTTCCAGCCGACAACAGTAACAACGGTTGTTGGTGCTGAGTCGACAGATGAAACGAGCCATCCGGTGATTGCGTGGTCAATGAACTTCCTACCTGCAAGTGATCAAGAAGCCAGTTAGAAACTCTACCGCCATCAATGCGCTTGACCGAAACCGCTAACCGACCCGGACGCGATGGGCTAGATGACAAAGTGTAGCGGCGCGCCACGTTCTCGCCATCGATCACAACTTCGATTGGTAGGTGCTGCCCAGGTTGATAATTTGGCATTTCGCCCTTTTTCGGCTCTAGCCAGAACGTGACAAAATCACGTGCAATCGCTTCACGCTCAACGCAGGTCATCACATGGTGACTCATGCCCAAATCTCGATAAAACTCTTTCTCTTTGTACTCAAGCACTTCAACGCTGTCGCCAACTCGAATCATCCCCTCATTTTTTGCGACTAAATTTTGCCCAAAAAACACCCCACCTCTTTCGTTAGCGCGAAATTGTGACAAGGTTCTTAGCGGCTCTTTAGTTGGACGAAAAGCCCCTTTATTCACATCAACAGTAGTGAGAATACAGCGTTCGCAAGGTTTTACCGCTTCAAATTCTACCTCACCAATTCGGATCCGCTTCCAGCTGTCTTCAGCGAAAGGCTCATCGGTTCGTACCACTAGATTGGTACGAAATTGATCCATGCTGTGCACTTCAGGGCTGCGGCGATTAAGTTCATCAAGTGAAGCTTGGCTGATGACCAGCACTGGATAGCCATCAGCAAAACTGACATTGTGACCCACTTTTTCACGCATTCGGTTTGATTGATCTCCGGTAAACAGCAACTCAACACGCTGGCCTAACACTTGGCTAAACCAATCATCCGCTTCATCGGTTGTGGTGTAAGCGGTAAAGTTATCGTCCCACACTTGCGCTGGAGAAGGTTGCATTTTGAAATCTGCATAACGCAGTTTTAACGGAGATTGGTTCGCTGCCGTGAAGATCAAACCATCCGCAACCAGTATTGAATTCACCTTAACCATATTTGGATACTTACGTGCAGTGACCATTGAACCATCAGCTAACGCGATCATAAAGCGCCGATCAAAAGCCAGCCCCTGTTTTTCAACCCAAGCGGTGGACTGCAAGAGGCCACCTATCGATTTGACTGGGTAAACGTTAATTTGTGAAAGTTGAGCTGACGACATGGCCTATCCTTATGCTTTTTTGAAGGTATTTTTATAACGCGATGATAATGGAAATCGCCAAAGCTGGCTAACCCTATGGAAAATAAAAGGATGAAATTCACCCCTGTTTCCTCTATCATCCTGTCGCTTAAACGTAAGCGATTGCGCGCACATTAAAAGCGAAGCCCGTTTAAGCTCCAATCAATTTATTTTCCGGTGGGAGCAACCAATGAAAACATTAACGATTACTCGTCCAGACGACTGGCATGTTCACTTACGTGATGGTGATGTGTTGGCCGATACAGTACGAGACATCAGTCGCTACAACGGCCGCGCACTGATCATGCCCAATACGGTCCCGCCGATCACCACCACAGAATTAGCATTAGCGTACCAACAGCGCATCATGGCGCAAAAACCACGTGATTCTTTCAAGCCACTCATGGCGCTTTATCTCACCGATAACACGACACCTGATGAGATCCGCAAAGCCAAAGCTTCTGGCGCTGTCGTGGCAGCCAAACTTTATCCGGCTGGGGCGACCACCAATTCAGATTCTGGCGTAACCTGCGCTCAAAATATTTACCCTGTATTGGAAGCGATGCAAGACGTTGGCATGCTGCTGCTGATTCATGGCGAAGTAACCGCTCACGATGTGGATATTTTTGACCGAGAAAAAGCCTTCCTCGATACAGTGCTTGCTCCTATTGTTAATGATTTCCCAAATCTGAAAATAGTGTTAGAACACATCACCACCGCCGATGCTGCCGAGTTTGTAAAAAATGCGAACCAGAATGTAGCGGCAACGATCACGGCGCACCATCTACTTTATAACCGCAATCACATGCTCGCTGGTGGTATTCGCCCTCATTTTTACTGTTTGCCAATCCTTAAGCGCAACACCCACCAGCTTGCGCTGATTCAGGCAGCGACATCGGGCAATAAGAAATTTTTCTTGGGTACTGATTCTGCGCCTCATGCCAAAGGCAAAAAAGAAGCCGCTTGCGGCTGTGCTGGATCGTACACAGCGCACGCAGCCTTAGAGTTATACGCAGAGGTGTTTGAGCAAGTTGGTAAAATTGGCAACCTTGAAGCGTTTGCCAGTCACAATGGCCCTGATTTTTACGGCCTACCCCGTAATAACGACACCGTTACTTTGGTCAAAGAAGAGTGGCCAGTTGCTGAAAGTATGCCATTTGGCTCAGATATTGTGGTGCCGATCCGCGCCGGTGAAACGGTCGCGTGGGCAGTAAAATAGCCCATTAATGCATCAAAAAGGGAAGCCGCGGCTTCCCTCTCTTTATCATTTTTGCACCACACAGCGCTTATCTCGGCTTAGGCTGACGCTCTAACAGCACCATCACTTCGCTATGATCGGTATGTGGAAACATATCAAACCATTGCAGTTTTTTGGGTAAGTAGCCCACCATACCTTGCATATCAGTGATTAGCGTTTGCGGGTTACAGCTTGAGTAAATGATGTGTTTGGGTGATAAAGCCACCAATCGCTCAACTAATTCAATCCCTAAACCACGACGCGGTGGGTTGACTAGCACTAGCTCAGGCGCGGTTGATTGAGCTTGTGAGAATTGGGCAGAATCCAGCGCAGCAAAGTCTAAATTGGTAATGCCCATCGTCTTGGCAGAGCGTTTAGCACTGGCAATCGCTTCTGGTTCAATTTCAATTCCTGTGACTGCCGTAGTTGGACTGGCACAATGTAGGGCAAAACCGCCCACGCCACAAAACAGATCCCACATGTGACTTGGGTTTATCTCTCTCACCCAATCACTCGCCGCCGCGTACAACTGCTTCGCTACATGCGGGTTGGTTTGGAAAAAACTTTTCGGGCGGATAACCATAGGCACCTGATTAAACTGCTCAATCAAATACTCACGCTCGGTTAAAAAAATCTCTTCTTCACCTTCTAGGCGCGCCATGTGGATGGGTTGAAGGTTAACTGAGACGACGCGAATGGTTGGAAACTGCGCCTGAAGCCGCGCGAGGTTTTGCTCAACTCGGCCTAAAGCTTCGCGGCTTCTCAGTACAAAACGCAGCATAAACTCACCTGAATATTCGCTGCGTGTGAGCAATATGTATTTGAGTTCGCCTTTCTTCTTCGCTTTATTATAGGGAGGAATGCCCGAGCTACGGATCCAATCTTGTAGATAAGTTAATAGCGCTTGTGTCTCTTGTGGGTAGAGAGCACATTGTACTAACGACACGGGCGTTGATAGCCCATCAACCATGGATTCAACACCCAAAATCGGTGCATGAGCTGCGCCAAGAGCCACCATTTTCGCTTTGTTACGAAAACCCGTCTCTTCACTTATGACAGGTTCTAGCCACTGCTGTGGCATCTGCGTTGAAAACAGCGCTTTTAGTGCCAAATCTTTGCGCTTCACCTGCTCTGAATAAGAAACCGCGCAATGAGTACAAGAACGGCACAGCTGTTGATCAAAAAACGCACACTGCATAATGGGAACTGCCAAAAACGAAAAGCGCTAGTCTATTCGTCTGCGGGCAAATCACCATTCAATATGATTATCATCACCATAAAAGAAATTAATGGGACGGTTTCAATTTACTCACCATCCCCCACACTGCAACCACAGCTAGCCCGGCGAGTAAGCCAACGAAACCATTAAGCAAGGTTGGCATCACTACTGCTAATAAAGAGAGTTCAGCAACGGCTGCAATCACAGGTTCAAGCACGTGGTGAATAAAAGGGACGTTGTGCACCACAATGCCACCGCCCACTAAAAACATCGCGGCGGTACCCACTACAGTTAATGCTTTCATGAGCTTAGGCGCGAAACTGATCAACCCTTTACCAAAGCGAGCACGCAGCCCGGCGCCATCTGAAGTGCGCTCTAGGTAGAAACCTAAATCGTCCAATTTCACAATGCCTGCTACCAAACCATAAACGCCGATGGTCATGACCACTGCAATCAAACTCACCACCAAAATTTGTGTCACCATGCTATGGCCTTGCACTGTCCCCAACGCAATCACGATGATCTCGGCCGATAAAATAAAATCGGTCCGAATCGCCCCAGCGACTTTACGTTTTTCATAGTCATCAATCGATACGTCAGTGAGCATGCGCTCATCCGCGTCAGCGGTGCTGTGATGGCTGGTATGAAACACTTTTTCTAAGATTTTTTCTGCCCCTTCAAAGCAGAGAAAAAGTCCACCGACTAACAAGAGCGGCATTATCAGCCAAGGGGCTAATGAGCTCATCAGCAAGGCGGCGGGAACCAAAATTAATTTGTTGCGAAATGAGCCTTTAGCCACTGCCCATACCACTGGGATCTCTCGTTCAGCGGCAACACCAGACACCTGCTGAGCATTGAGCGCCAAGTCATCCCCCAATACGCCTGCCGTTTTTTTCGCGGCCATTTTTGACATCAACGCCACATCATCGAGCACGGTTGCAATATCATCAAGAAGGGTAAGTAAGCTCGCGCCTGCCATGCAAATTCTCTCTTATTCATTTTCATTATTCAAAGCGTGACAAAATGTAACACCAAGCGCTGATGAAGGGAAACACAGCGATGAGAATCCCACCAACAGTGCTGACGCTTCAAGTAGCAAAGCAGTAAAGAACACTAGCTCAGTGACTGAGTATATTCGGCTGGCAATTGAGCCAGAGCACTCTGTAACGCGGCTAAGCAGTCAGGATCAATGGCAGTATGTAGATTCTCTTGCATGATCAAAAGTGCTTTATCAATTGGCATCGCGGAGCGATAAGGGCGTTCCGCGCTGAGAGCATCAAAAATATCGGCCGTCGTGATGATTCGAGTCATCACGCTGATCTCATCACCGTTTACACCACGCGGATAGCCAGTACCATCGAGTTTCTCATGATGCGCCCCTGCCATACGTGCCAACGTCTTAAAGGGCGATAATTTCCGCAAGATTTGTTCAGTAAACGCGGCATGCGCCTGAACGGCTTTCCACTCCATATCGTCTAACTTACCGGGTTTATCTAAAATGGCATTACTGACCCCTAACTTACCAATGTCGTGCAGTAATGCCGCGCGTCTCAACCAAGATCGATCAGTTTCCGAAATGGCTAATTGTCGTGCGATTAAATCAGTATACACAGCCACTCGTTCACTGTGCCCTGCGGTATAGGGGCTTTTTGCATCAACAATCTTGCCAAATGCCGTGACGATACAGTCTAAATACGCTTCATCCAAAGGCTGATGCGCTTGTGCCGGTGGTAAATGCATCACTCGTTGGCTGATATCAGAGGCTTTGAGGCTAGCCACAAAGTGCGGGTTATCCACCAACTGCTCAATAATCTCAACCAGTTGTGGGTCAAACCATACACCACTACGCTCTGTAACCTCACGTATTGCTTCGTCCAAATCATGTTCCATTTGAAAAACATCAAATACTTGAGCTAATAACGCAATCCGCGAGAAAAGGGGGATGGCTTCACCTTTTAGCTGTTGAGGACGCCCTTGACCATTCCAATGTTCATCCAGTGAGTGGATCCCCTGCGCGACGACTTCGCTAAATCGCAACTCTCGCGCCACATCAGCCCCACGAGTACAACGAGTTTGAATAAGCTCTTGTGCATAATCATTACCATTTTTCAAAATGTCGATGGTAGTTAAAATACGTTCTGCCCAGCTCTGCTCTGAACCGGTATTTTTGACGATAAAGTTAATCACACTCGATAGACTGGTTCCGACGGTTTTATAACGCCGTTTGAAAGCGAGATCATCAGTGGCATACAACTCGCAAATTCGCGCGGCGTTGCTACTGCAGCCCGCATCTTTCAATAGCAAGGTAAAAAACAGATCATGCAGCTCAGCCTGATCGAGCTCTAATTGCATGCCAATATGCATACCAACCCAGCAACAACGAATGCAGTGCTCCGGTGGTTGGCCTTCCGTCATGTCTAAGGCGGTCGTTAGCGAAATCATTAGTTCAGAAAGGGGGAAACTATTCTCCAATCGTGTTCTCACTCAATTGCATTGGTCTGGTTGCAGTTTAGATGTGACCGTTCGGTTTAGCCAATGATTTACCTCAGTTATCAGGCCAGAGTTGGACTATTTCCTTGCTCTAACAAACCTGCATTGCCCCAAAAACAGGTTGAGGTAATGAACCCTGTTAACGAGCTGTGGTAAATCCAGCTTGGTATTTTTGATTGCTCTTGACACTAACACCTCTTACTCTGTGGGCAACTAGTCAGAAAGGAACCCTCATGTACTCTGTTTATACTTATCCTATCGGTACGCCAGGCACACCTTGGCAAGCAGCAGAACGCGAAGCGTGGCTCGCACAAACGACGATTAAACGAGAATATCAGCAAGAAGTCGTGCCGAAAATTAACGCTTTGGCAACGGACTTTGAGATAGAGCAATACGGTGCACTATCAATAGACAAAGATCGCTACCCATTATTTGCCTTAAAAAGTCGCTCATGGAACCCTGACAAACCAACGGTGTTGATCACAGGTGGCGTACACGGTTACGAAACCAGCGGAGTACACGGCGCATTGCAGTTTTTAGCCACTCAAGCACAGCAGTATCAATCTCATTTCAACATTGCCGTTGCCCCGTGCATAAGCCCTTGGGGCTATGAAACGATCAATCGTTGGAACCCATCAGCGCTTGACCCTAATCGCTCATTTTACGCCAATAGCCCAGCCGAAGAGTCGGCAAGCTTAATACGCTGGGTCGCAAGCTTAGGTGACGTGCTGGTGCATATTGATTTGCATGAAACTACAGACAGTGATGAAAGCGAGTTTCGCCCTGCACTAGCAGCGCGCGATGGGATTAGATATGAAGCCGATACGATTCCCGATGGGTTTTATACTGTCGGCGATACGGAAAATCCGCAGCCAGAATTCCAAGCAGCCATTATTGAATCGGTACGCAAAGTCACGCACATTGCACCAGCCGATAGTAAAGGCGAGATCATCGGCTCTCCCATCACTCAAGAAGGGGTGATCAACTACCCCATGAAAGCGTTAGGGTTATGCGGTGGCATCACAAATTGCTACTTCGGCACCACCACCGAAGTGTACCCAGATAGCCCAAAAGTCACAGCGCAAGAGTGTAATGACGCACAAGTCGCCGCCATTGTTGGCGCTTTGGACTACGTGTGCCGCTAAAACGATAAAACACCCAACCCCCTATGTCATGGATTCATGAATAATAGACGTTGTAAAAAATTACCAAATTAAGTCTAAGGCACTTCTTTATAGTTTGATCAGGATGAAGTGCCTACATACGCTTAAGCAATATTATAACAAGCGATTTTTATACTGTTCCGGCGTTTGGCCGGAGTATTTTTTAAACATAGTAATAAAAGGACTGGCTTGGTTGTAGCCAAGAGTTAATGCTACCTCTTTCACTGAATGTCCTGTGCGCAGTAAATCCATGGAATAGAGATAGCGTACTCTTAATCGCCATTCGGTAAAACTCATCCCTAGTTCCGTTTGGCAATGCCGCGCTAATGTTCGCTCTGTGGTATGTACTTTTTCAGCCCACAAAGCCAATGTCGTATCATCGGTCGGGTTTTCTTCTACCGCCGCTAAAATCGGGGCTAAATATTTGTGATTAGTGGAAGGCAAAAAATGATGCTGCGTTTCTTGCGTTGCCAATTGGTCGAGCAATACTTGAACTAAACGTTTATCTTGCGCGTTTTGAGCCACACTGATTTCACGCGATCGAAAATCCTCAATGATGGCAGAAACAATGGGCGTCACTTTTATCAAACTGGTGTGCTTTGGAAAACCATGGGTGAGAGCCCGATCAATATTGAGCGAACAATATTCAATTGGCTTACGATTATAGCTGCAGTGTTTCACCCCCGCAGGAACCCAAATCGCGAGATGAGGCGGTGCGAGAAATCGCGTTTCTTGCGCTTCCATTTCCAAAATCCCGCCGGAAATTAGCTGCACTTGTCCCCATGGATGGCTATGAGTTCGCGTTTCTGTGTTTGACAAAAACGCATCGAAATTCATAAAGACATCCGATGGCGCACTGTCAATCGATAGTGAAGGGTGAAGATTTCTGGGCGCTTTTTTCAAACTTGTCTTCCTATCGCTCGCAATGTCGTTTTGGAGATATATATAATTATAGAGACCTGCCACACTATACTTCAAAGCACAATTTGCGACGAGGCTCACATGGTATATCTTCTTCCACTATTCACGGTTCTAATTTGGGGTGGTAACTCTATCATCAACAAGCTCGCCGCAGAAACCATTGAGCCAAGTGCGATGAGTTTTTATCGCTGGTTTGTCGCGATGCTGTTGCTAACCCCCTTTTGCTTACCTACCGTGATCCGCCAATGGGTAACCATCAAACCCCATTTAACTAAACTGGCTTTTTTAGCCATGTTAGGCATGGTACTGAATCAGTCTCTTGGCTATTACGCAGGGCTAACGACTACTGCATCAAATATGTCGTTGATCACTTCGCTGGTACCGCTGCTCAGTGTGTTCATCAGCGTCCCTCTGCTCCATAAGCGCATTTCAGCTTTGAGTGTTATCGGAGGAGTCCTCTCTCTCGCAGGGCTTGCTTTTATGCTAGGTCAAGGCGATATGAGCTTCTTCTTGCATCAAGATATTACACATGGTGATGCGTTAATGGTGGTGGCTGCAACCGTTTACGCACTTTATTGTGTGTTACTTAAACGGTGGAAAATGCCGCTAAGCAATTGGACGCTTATTTATATGCAAGGGTTGTTTGCTGTCTTAATGCTGACACCATTATGGTTGACCAGTGAACATCTCCTACCCACGGAAGGCTCGCTGCCCCTAATCGCTTACGCTTCTGTCGCTGCATCCTTATTGGCTCCATGGATGTGGGTAAAAGCGATCGACTTAATTGGTGCAGACTCTAGTGCGATGTTTATGAATTTGTTACCTGTAGTGGCGGTTTCGCTTGCCACAACCCTGTTAGGTGAAACAGTGCAAAACTACCATCTTTTAGGTGGAACGATGGTAATTTCCGGGGTTATTTTATCCCAAATAAAACTGACAAAAAGCCGTACAACAGCTATCGAGGGCGTAATACAACCATAAAATTGAGCATATAGCATCGATTCGAGCTATGTTTATGGAAGAAGAATAAAAATAAACAAAAATGAAATGTATTGAGGGATCCTTTACGTCAGATCAGTTAGGCAACCTAGCAAATTTGGTGGCCAGATAATGATTCTTGATAACATCGAAGATGTGTATAGCAATAATTTGTTTGCCTTGCATGAGCTTGTTTTAAACGAGCTCGGTTCATACGTGTTCGTAAAAAACCGTCAAGGTGAGTATCTGTATGCAAATCAGCTAACACTAAAACTGTTCGGCACAACTTTGGAAGAACTCAAAGGCAAAACTGATCACGATTTTTTTCAAGATGACCTACTCGCCGATATTTTACACAGCGATAAAATGGTATTTGATACCAAGCAGCCCTTCACCAGTGAAGAACGTGCGCAAGCAAAATTTGATGCCAAAGTACGCGTCTACCGCGCAATAAAGAAACCGATTCTAAGTACACAAACCGGTGAAGTGATTGGCCTTATCGGTGTGTCTACTGAGATTACCGATATTGTCGAACTGCGAGAACAGCTTCACACTCTGGCCAATACCGATGACTTAACGCAGCTCTACAATCGCCGCAAGCTGTGGCGGGAAGCGTGCAATGAATTTACGTTGGCTCAGCGTGATCATTATCCGATAAGTTGTATTGCCATTGATATCGACAACTTCAAGTTAGTAAACGACACCTATGGCCACCAGCGAGGAGATGATGTGATTTGGCAGTTAGCAGAGATGGCGAGAAAGCACACACGCCATGGCGACGCCTGCGGCAGAATTGGTGGTGAAGAGTTTCTGATTGTTCTGCATAAGGCCAATGCGCATGAGGCCTTTCAAATGGCAGATCGTTTACGTAAAGAATTTTATGCATACGCATTTTTTGACAACGGCGCACACTTTAGTATCAGTTGCGGTATCTCTGAAATTGTGAGCAACGATGCCGATTTTTTCGAAATTTATCGCCGCTCAGACAAAGCACTTTATAAAGCCAAGCTCGCTGGACGGAATCAATGTGCCACATTCCAAGAAACATAACTATGTTCCATAAAGAGCCTATAATGTTCGTTTAATGTGAATTATCACTTAAAACGAGCAAATTCTCGCGTATCCCATTCACTAATGATTGAATTTGGTCGATTAAACCGTACACTCACAAAGTCGTAGTGCCTTACGCACAGTAAGCATTCAAGGTATTGACCTATTTAAGCTTCAATGAATAAGGATATTTAAGGTGAAAGCAGTTAAACGCCATCAAGAAATTATCGAATTAGTTCAAACACACGGATTTGTGAGTACCGATGATTTAGTCGAGCGATTCAATGTCAGCCCACAAACCATCCGCCGAGATCTCAACGAACTTGCAGATGCCAATAAGTTACGACGCAATCACGGCGGCGCTACCATCGCGTCTAGTTCTGAAAACTCCTCTTACCACACTCGCCAAGTAACTTATCAGCAAGAAAAAGAGAAAGTGGCTGCCGAGCTAGTCAAACACATTCCCGATGGCGCAACGCTCTTTATCGACATAGGCACGACACCTGAAGCTATCGCTCGGGCATTAATGCTCAATCACGAAAATCTGCGCATTGTCACCAACAACATTAACGTGGCGACGATTTTAATGGCCAAACCGGATTTCAATGTCATCTTAGCGGGCGGTGAAGTGCGTAATAAAGACGGTGGCGTGACGGGTGAAGCCACTTTGGATTTCATTTCACAATTTCGTCTCGATTTCGGTATTTTAGGGATTAGCGGCATTGACTATGATGGCTCACTTTTAGATTTCGATTATCACGAAGTGAGAGTCAAACGGGCGATCATCGAAAATAGTCGCTGTGTTTATCTCGGTGTCGACCACAGTAAATTCGGACGTAATGCCATGGTGAAATTAGGCACAATTGCCGATGTAGATTTGATCATTACCAATGCTCAACCACCAGAAGAAATTGATGCATTCGCTCGTGAAAATGAAGTAACCATTCAGGTGGTATAGATAGATTGAGGCCAAAACCGACATTTGAACTAGATTTTCCCGCCAAATAGATAAACTATTTCATTATTTGCTCGTACTGTTACGGTTTTTTTTGATATAAATGCCAATATAGTACGACGCAATTTAGAACTTTCGGCTTATGTACAAAATTCTGAGACTGATCCAAGAGAACCAACAAATCACTAGCCACGATGATTTGGAAAATGTACTCAATGGGCTCAATAACTTAATTGATCATGAATTTTTCCTCTTTGGCCTCTCTTTTCAACCCACGTTAAAAACCAGTGAAACGCTTGTCACGGACAATTACCCCAATAGCTGGCGACAGCAATATGATGAATCAGGCTTCATGCATATCGATCCGATTGTCAAATACAGTATTACCAATTTTTTGCCCATTCGCTGGGATGACGCTAAGCGGGTCAATGATGATGGACGAGTCATTTTCGAAGAGGCACGTTGCAATGGACTCAAAGCGGGATTTAGCATTCCAATCCATGGGCTTAGGGGGGAATTTGGCATGATAAGTTTTGCAACCTCAGATACCAAGTCTTACGATTTGAATCAACAAAGTATCCATACCTCACAGCTCATTGTACCGTTACTGGCTCATAATATTGGCAACATCACCCGTTACCATAAAGACGCAAAACCGAGAGCGGTGCTCACCGCACGTGAAGTACAATGCTTAGCTTGGGCGGCCGAAGGCAAAAGCGCATGGGAAATTGCCACGATTATTAATACGTCAGAACGTACCGTGAAGTTCCATTTCAGTAATGCTTGTAAAAAGCTTGGCGCGACGAATCGCTACCAAGCGATCACTAAAGCTATTTTAGGTGGCTATATCAATCCCTATTTATAAGGCTTATGCATTGACACTTGCACGATATGCTTCATTCATTGGAATATGCAAAGCGACAGAACGTGTACTTCCCAAAAGATGCACTTTTTTATCACCGAGTCTTTCGCATGGGATCCCCATCCGCTTAATCAATTTTTCCACACTGGCCGATGTGACCGTTACATAGGCATTGATGTGATATTGCTGGGCGTGATGATACAGCGACTGAAACATCTGCAGCGTAACATTACTCACGCCGCCCAATTGCGCCGAATGATCTTTATCGACCGCAAAACGACTCAGCTCATAAATCTCCTTTGCTTTGGGTGCTTGCTGCACACCGAGTAATTCTGAAAAAGTATCTTTAAGCATATAACGCGACGTCGTTGGCAAAATTCGCCAACACCCCACTAAATGACCCTGTTCCTCTTTGGCATACAAATAGTGTGCTTCTGGAACGTCGTACTCATCAGTCTCCATTTCTCGATTTGTTTTTAGTTCCCACTGCAAGCGTTGCGAAAAAACTTTATAGCGTAACTTCAGCAATGACACATAATCAGCTTGAGGGACACTTTGAAAGGTATGTGAATAAATTGAAATAGTCATGTGACTTCTCCTTAGGTTATTGGAGAAATCACGCTAAACAATCTCATCAGAGATAGAACCTGTTCGATCGAACAGTTACGTCGAAATACTGTTTAAACTATTATTAACGCAACTGAATAACTAACGCTCAGTTGGCTCAATAAGGTACAACATAAAGTAAATAACTCGTACCGCTCGGCTTTAAAAATCCTCTTAGGCAACTAAGAGGATTTTTTATATCTGCTGCATTCAAAATAATATTGCAGTTTGGTTAACGCTTTGTTATTTATGATTCCGTTAATAAAAAACAAGGATTCCCCAATGAGTAGTGGCCAACGTGCAATAACTTTGCGTTTTTTAGCAGAGCCCGGTGATGTGAATTTTGGTGGTAAAGTCCACGGTGGTGCTGTCATGAAATGGATAGATCTAGCGGCCTATGCGTGCTCTGCAGGCTGGAGCGGTAAATATTGCATCACCGCTTATGCTGGAGGGATCCGCTTTGTCGCTCCTATCCACGTAGGGAACCTCGTTGAAGTCAGCGCAAAAGTCATTTATACGGGAACGAGCTCAATGCATATTGCCATTGATGTGCAAGCGAGCGATCCAAAAGAGTTGAAAAACCAGCTGACTACCCATTGTATTGTCATCATGGTGGCTGTCGATGGGCAAGGTAAGCCCACCCCTATACCTGAATGGGTGCCGCAAACAGCAGAAGATATTGCCCTACGCCAATCAGCGATACGCTTAATGAACATGCGTAAAGAGATAGGGGAAGAGATGGAAGCTCACGTTAAGTACTTAAAATAACCACCCATGATGCGCTCAGTTGTCATTTTTTCTTCATCTTTATTTGCTTAAATCGAGTCCTCTGACATTTTGCATCGATGATAGGAAAAAACTTTGACTCTCAGAGAGATTACCTTGAGCGAATCAACGTTAGTCGACCCAAAATCAATTGAGTATCACTGGGTCCGAACGCTTTACGTTGAAGGTTACCAACCCCAAGAAATTAACCACTATATCCGTGCCTGCTTTGGCGGAGATGATACCTTCGCCGATTTGTTTCGCCGCGTTGCGCTGCAACAAGAGAGTTTGTATGTCCTTTTGCAATACTTAGGCTGCGCCCCTTCTAGCCGTGAGCTCTAATTTTTTAGCTTTCCTTTACGACGTTACACGAAGATTTCAGATGTGAGTCGCATCCAAACACCATTTCACTTTTGAGACATTCAATTCATCATATACTGCATGTGCGTTACCAATAGCACCCTTTAATACAGATATAAAAAAACCCAAGCAATGCTCGGGTCTTGGTTACAAAAACTGTTAGTTTGTTGGATAGTAAGGAATAAAGCTAACAGCCAGCTATGCGTAACGCCAGATTTGCATATTACTTAACTGATCGGCGGCCAAACCAAATACGTTAAGCTAATACAATATGGGCGACCTCACGGTCGCCCTATCGTTATTATCCTTTCACACCACCGGCCGTAAGTCCTCCGACTAACCAGCGCTGTGCAAGCAAAAATACGACAGTGATAGGTAAAGCAGACAACACTGCTGCTGCTGCAAAATCTCCCCACAAATAGTTCTGAGGATAAAGATACTGCTGCATACCCACCGCTAATGTATATGAGTTTACATCAGAAAGTAGCAAAGATGCCACTGGTACTTCACCAACCACCCCAATAAACGAGAGAATAAACACAACCGCAAGAATCGGCACAGAGAGTGGTAGCAGCACCAGTCTAAAGGCTTGCCATGGTGTAGCTCCATCTAAAGCAGCCGCTTCTTCTAATGAGTTATCTATCGTTTCAAAATAGCCTTTGATCGTCCATACGTGCAGTGCGATACCACCTAGGTAGGAGAAAATTAAACCACCATGCGTATTTAAGCCAAGAAATGGGATGTATTGACCTAATTTGTCAAACAGTGCATACATCGCAACCAGTGCCAGTACCGCTGGGAACATTTGAAAAATCATCATCGCTTTTAGGATGGTGTCTTTACCTTTAAAACGCATGCGCGCAAAGGCATAAGCAGACGTTGTCGATAGAGCCACAATGAGCACTGAAGTAATGCCTGCTACTTTCACTGAATTCCATAACCAAGTCAGAACCGGAAATGGCGGCGGTGTAACAGAGCCATCAGCATTAGTGACAGCAAAACCTAATGCCAATTTCCAGTGTTCTAAAGATGGGTTATCTGGGATCAAACTGCCCGTGGCAAAGTTCCCTTCACGAAATGAAATCGCAATGACCATCAATAGTGGAAAAATGATCAGCGATAAAAATGCCCACAGAGCAACATGAGTCGCCCATAAGCGATATTTGAGAGATTGACCTTGTACCATCGCCATAACGATTACTCCTTAATTCTGTGACAGCTTAGTGAAACGTAAGTTGAGTAGCGCTAAACCACCAACCAGTAAGAAGATCAAGGTTGCGATGGCACTAGCCAAACCGAAGTCTTGACCACCAGCTCCTTCAAACGCAATACGATAGGTATAGCTTACGAGTAAATCGGTGTAACCGGCTGGCTCTGAAGTACCAATCATATTCGGGCCACCTTGTGTCAGAAGTTGAATCATCACAAAGTTGTTAAAGTTAAACGCAAAGCTCGCAATAAGTAACGGAGTCATTGGTTTGATCATGAGCGGCAATGTGATACGGGTGAAGTTGTGTAAAAAACCTGCACCATCAATCGCCGATGCTTCATATAAATCCTCTGGAATCGCTTTCAAAAGACCCATACACAAAATCATCATGTAAGGAAAACCAAGCCAAGTATTGACGATCAGCACCATACTTTTAGCGAGAAAGGGGTCTGAGAACCAGCTAGGACTAATGCCAAAAATACTGTTGAGCACCATATTGATCTCACCAAAGCTTTGGTTGAACAAGCCTTTGAAGATCAAAATAGAAATAAAAGCAGGAACAGCATAAGGCAGGATTAATAGCACTCGGTAAACGGCGCGGCCTTTAAGCTCTTCCCATTGCACAACACTAGCCAACACTAGCCCTATCATAAGAGTGAAAATCACGGTTAAGGTTGAGAAAACGACCGTCCAGATAAAGATATTGATGAAAGGCTCTTTAATACCGTCATCTTTCCATACACGCTCAAAGTTATGTGTGCCAATTTTCACCACAAAACCAGGCGATACTGTCGCACCGATAAATTGACCACTTTCGTCCACTGGTTGATAAAAGCCAACATCCATATTCGGCCGTAGTATTTCGCCTGTTTGATTATTGACCAGCGTTTCGCCATCATCTTGCATGGTGTAAAGCGGCGATACGGCGGCAAACTTGCGCAAGCCACTCATACGTACATCTTCACCACTAGGGAAATGCAGATCAATTGAGCTCAACGTAGCACGGTGATTAATAATGGTTTTAATCGGCTCTTTGGTGCCCTCAATACCCTCAATAGGTTGAAGGTCCATATCGGTCACCGATAAACCCGTTAAGGAAAATACGTCGGTAGCGAGCGTCTGCTCTCCATCCTCGATTGCAATTCGATAACCACTTTCCGTTTTGTATAGAGTGAAAGGATAGCTTTCCCCGCCCTGATAAGTTCGATCCAACAGCACGGTTTGTGCACGTTCTAAAGAGAGTTGGTTTTTAGCACTGTAGTTAGTAAAAGCCAGACCAACGGTGTAGGCCAAAGGAAAGAGGATGAATAAGATCATTCCCGCGATACCCGGATAAATATAGCGGTGTGCGTAAGTATGTTTACTGCCGAAAATATAAAGGGCCAGAGCGGTAAGAATGAGAGTAAGCAGCGCAAAGGCGAGCTCACCGCGAGAATACATAAGAATAGTGGCGTAACCGTTAACGATACCAACCGTACCTAATAATGCCCATTTAATGAGCACATTTTTACTGGAAGGAAGTGCCGTTTCGGGTGCTGACAAAGCATCTGTACCTTGAACTGACTGCATAGAAGAACCTGCTAGCGATATAAACGTAAAATGAAGGAGAGGTTACCCTCTCCTTAAGGGCTGGACCAAAACCGAATTATTTAGTCATTTGTTTTTCTGCATCAGCCAGTGCGGCATCGACAGTTTGGCGGCCATCTACAATATTGATAATTGCACTTTTCGCGCTGCCCCAAAATGCATTCATCTGAGGGATGTTCGGCATAATTTCGCCATTCATTGCGTTATCCATTGTCGCGGCGATGCGTGTATCTGCATCAAGCTCACGTTGGAAAGAGTTAAGAGCCACCGCGCCAAGAGGTTTATCATTATTGACCATGCGCAGACCATCATTGGTGAGTAAGTAGTTTTCGATAAACTCAATCGCGAGATCTTTATTTGGAGAAGCGGTGCTGATACCAGCCGTCAATACGCCCACGAACGGCTTGGAAGATTGCCCGTTAAATTTCGGTAATGTCGTCACACCGTAGTTAATGCCTGATTTTTCAATGTTGCCCCAAGCCCACGGACCGTTGATCGTCATTGCCGTTTTACCTTGGTTAAACGCAGCTTCAGAAACAGAGTAGTCCATATCCGGAGAGATCACGCCTTTGTCCACTAAGCCTTTCACGAAGTTCATCGCGTCTTTTACGCCTTTATTCGCGATACCCGCATCTTTCACATCATAGCCATCAATCGTGTATTTGAATGCGTAACCGCCATCAGCCGCCATAAGAGGCCATGTGAAATACGGTTCTTTCAAGTTCCACATGATGCCCGTTTTGCCCTCTTTCTTAAGTTTGGCGTTCAACGCTTCCACTTCTTCCCAGCTTTTCGGTGGGTTTGGCACAAGATCTTTGTTATAGATGAGAGACAAGGATTCTACCGCGACTGGGTAGCCGATGATTTTACCGTTGTATTTCACCGCATCCCAGGCAAAATCCACGATACCCTCTTGAATCGCTTTTGAAGGTTTAATTTCAGCCAGCAAGCCAGCTTCTGCATAACCACCAAAACGGTCATGAGCCCAGAACACAATATCAGGTCCATCACCCGTTGCTGCGGTTTGTGGGAATTTATCTTGAAGTGCGTCAGGGTGAGCCACGGTCACTTTGATACCCGTGTCCGCCTCAAATTTCTTACCCACTTCAGCCAAACCGTTATAGCCTTTATCACCATTAATCCAAATGGTGAGTTGTCCTTCTTCAATAGCAGCATGTGCACCAAACGAACCAAGAGCAACTAGAGTACTTAGCGCGACTGTGCTTAGGGCGTTTTTCATGTTCATATCCTTTTTATTTTTGTGTTGTAGGGCTCACCAACAGGTTTCGCCGTATTTCGTCATATATAATCAGAGAAAACCTAACTTGACTCATCCTCCTACGCCCTACGCCCTCGATATTATGGACTATTTTCGTGATCATCATCGCTCAAGGTTAGAGAGCTCAATCACAAAAAAATACCTTTTTGTGACATGCTTCCACTTAACAGCCATTAATTATTTGAACTGGATCTAACTCAGCCCTTAAACCCCTCCTCCATCGCATCCATCGCTACTCCCCCCTATAAAAAACTCAATTAGGAGGATGTATCAAACACACACATCACACAAAATACAGTCATCCCAGAGTGGATAGTAAGAGCCTTTTCCAGTAACTCATCGTTTACTGGCTTACATCGCTAGATTGGTTTGCTGTCATAAATGAGCGTTCGTGGTAATTGATTTTATAACGGGGGAGACGCTCAATGTGCAGGGGAAGTGAACTAAATCATTGGCATGGATGGGTGATGCTTTCTTCAAACTCCCTTAATTTGAAGACATCACCCTTTTTCTTACATTATTAACCACCTTACCCAATTCCTGCTGTCATTGCCTGCAAGAAAACTCATATAATGATGGGCAGTGATTTATAAAAAATATTGATCGAGGACGAGCTCTATGGCGAGTGTCACGTTAAAAAATGTATGTAAAGCATACGGTGATGTATTAATTTCTAAAAATGTCGACTTAGAAATTCAAGAAGGCGAATTTGTCGTCTTTGTCGGTCCGTCAGGTTGTGGGAAATCCACCCTACTGCGTTGCATAGCAGGCCTAGAAGATATCACCTCGGGTGACTTGTTTATTGGCGATAAGCGAATGAATGATGTTGAACCTTCTAAACGTGGCGTCGGCATGGTATTTCAATCCTATGCGCTCTACCCGCACCTTAATCTTTTCGACAACATGTCTTTTGGCCTAAAGTTGGCCAAAGCCGATAAAAAGGAGATCGAGCAACGTGTTGAGCACGCCGCCGATATTCTCCAGCTCAGCCATTTGCTTGAACGTCAACCTAAGTCTCTTTCAGGTGGCCAACGTCAGCGTGTCGCGATTGGGCGTACTTTAGTCTCACAACCGAATGTCTTTTTGCTTGATGAGCCGCTGTCTAACCTAGATGCAGCGCTGCGCGTACAGATGCGTTCAGAGATAACCAAACTGCAACGCAAATTGGGCTGCACTATGATTTACGTTACCCATGATCAAGTCGAAGCAATGACAATGGCTGACAAAATCGTGGTTTTGGATGCTGGTTTCGTATCACAAGTAGGCAAACCACTTGAGTTGTATCATTACCCAGAAAATCGTTTCGTCGCAGGTTTCATCGGTTCTCCTAAAATGAACTTCATGAGCGTATTCATCGAAGATGTCGAAGCCGAACGTGTGAAAGTTCAACTCTCTAATGGAACCTCATTTTGGATTTTGGTCGATGGCACCACGATCACTCGCGGCGAGCGTATGTCATTAGGTGTGCGTCCAGAGCACTTGCTGAGCGCTGAAGATGGTGATGCGAAAATTGAAGGCAAGGTGATGATGGTTGAGAAACTCGGCAATGAAACACAAGTCTACATGAACTTGAAAGGCTCTGATTCTGATGTAATTTACCGCCAGCCTGATACTTTGGGCGTTGAAACAGGTGATACATTGACAATTGGTATTCCAGGGCATCGCTGCCATCTCTTCCACAGCGATGGACGTGCATGCCGCCGCCTTTACAAAGAATAAGGCATCGAAGCCGAATAAAAAGAAATTCAGTTAAGAAAATAAGACAGCCCCTATCAAAGGGGCTGTCTTATTTAAAAATAAATAAAATTTAATTAAACTCTTCAATACCAATATTATCTTGTGCCTATAATAATGCCTGAACTCTATTTTTACCATTTCTCTTTTTAAATACATTAGGTA
>NZ_CAWNTB010000158.1:0-26683 GCF_963877065.1 Vibrio sp. V01_P9A10T6 | reverse complement strand
GTTAACTCAATAGCTAAGTATAGGCAATTTTAGGTTGAATGAGAGATGTGGAGTCAGCCGTATTTGTGGCACAGATGATCTTTTCAAAAAGACCACCACGATTTCAACGCTGAATGGGAATCCTTCACTTGTTGGATGGGCTGCTCGCTAGAAGTAAAAAGCCGAAGCAATCAATGCTCCGGCTTTTATTCTTTATCACCTTAGAATAAAGGTGGATATGTGAAACGATTACTCGTCTTCAGAATCGCTGCTCGGTTCAGAGTCAGCCTCTTCGGCGTCACTTTGTACTTCTAAAATTGCAACGCTCGCTTCACCTTCTGGCAATTCCTCACCTTCTGGTAACTCAACATCTTCAATTTCTTCAATACGTTGTAAACCTACGACGTTTTCATCTTCAGCGGTGCGAATCAAGGTCACACCTTGAGTATTGCGTCCCACTTGGCTCACTTCCGCGACGCGAGTACGAACGAGCGTACCGGCATCGGTGATCATCATGAACTCATCGCCTTCTTCAGTTTGCACTGCGCCGACAACTTGACCATTACGCTCAGACACCTTGATTGAAACAACGCCTTGAGTTGCACGACCTTTAGTTGGGTATTCCCCTAAGGTTGTACGTTTACCATAGCCGTTTTGTGTCACTGTTAAGATGTCGCCGTCATTTGAAGGAACAATCAGCGATACCACTTGGTCGCCTTCTGCTAGCTTCATACCACGAACACCGGACGCTGTGCGTCCCATGGCGCGAACACCTTTGAACTTAATTTCTGGCTGGCCATGTTCATCAAGAACAGGCTGACCATTTTCATCCAATACTGGCGTTTCTTCTGATTCTTTAAAGCGAACCACCTTACCAAATTTAGAAAACAGCATAATTTCACTGTTGCCATCGGTAATGTCCACACCAATCAAAGAATCATCTTCACGCAAGTTAACCGCGATCAAACCGTTAGAACGCACGTTGGCAAAGCTTGAAAGTGATGTTTTCTTCACTGTACCGTCACCGGTCGCCATAAAGATAAACTTATCATCACTAAACTCAGTGACTGGTAAAATCGCAGTAATACGTTCCCCTTCTTCCAGAGGAAGAATGTTAACGATAGGTTTACCACGCGCTGTACGGCTCGCTAGCGGTAATTGATAGACTTTCAAACGGTATGTCTTACCACGAGTCGAGAAGCAAAGAATATGGTCATGAGTATTCGCCACAAGAAGACGCTCAATGTAGTCTTCTTCTTTCATCTTCGTCGCGCTCTTACCTTTACCACCACGGCGTTGTGCTTCGTAATCGCTGAGGATCTGGTATTTCACATAACCTGCATGAGAAAGTGTAACTACCACATCTTCACGAGCAATCAGCTCTTCCATGTCGATATCGTGAGTTGCCGCGGTAATTTCAGTGCGTCGTGCGTCACCAAAAGCATCACGAACAGTTTCAAGCTCTTCGCGGATCACTTCCATCAAACGTTCAGTGCTAGCAAGGATATGCATCAGTTCAGCGATTTCTTCCAGAAGAGCTTTGTACTCATCAAGAATTTTTTCGTGCTCTAAACCTGTCAATCTGTGCAGACGAAGTTCAAGAATTGCTTGGGCTTGTTGCTCAGTTAAGAAATATTTGCCATCACGGATACCGTATTCTGGTTCAAGCCATTCAGGACGAGCGGCATCGGTTCCAGCACGTTCAAGCATTGACGCTACGTTGCCAAGATCCCAACCACGAGCAATCAAGCCTTCTTTTGCTTCTGCTGGCGTTGCTGCGCGGCGAATCAATTCGATGATTTCATCAATGTTGGCTAACGCGAGAGCCAGTGCTTCTAAAATGTGGGCACGATCACGAGCTTTACGCAGTTCAAAAATAGTACGACGCGTCACCACTTCACGGCGGTGATCAACAAAGCATTTCAACATTTCTTTCAAGTTGAATAGCTTAGGTTGACCATTATCCAGCGCAACCATGTTGATGCCGAATGTTGTTTGTAACTGTGTTTGAGCGTAAAGGTTGTTCAGTACCACTTCGCCAACCGCATCACGTTTACATTCGATAACAATACGCATGCCGTCTTTATCAGACTCATCACGTAGTGCACTGATGCCTTCGACTTTTTTCTCTTTAACCAACTCAGCAATTTTTTCAATCAAGCGTGCTTTATTCACTTGATAAGGGATTTCTCTGACGATAATGGTCTCTTTACCATTCTTCTCGACTTCGATATCCGCTTTAGAGCGCATGTAGACTTTACCGCGCCCTGTTTTATAAGCGTCGATAATTCCTTTGCGGCCACTGATTAATGCTGCTGTTGGGAAATCTGGGCCCGGAATGTAGTCCATCAACTCATCAATGGTGATGTCTTCATTATTTATATAGGCCAAGCAACCCTCGACCACTTCCGTTAGGTTATGGGGTGGAATGTTGGTTGCCATACCTACTGCAATACCGGATGAGCCATTCACCAGTAGGTTAGGAATTTTCGTAGGAAGAACCGCAGGGATCTGTTCTGTACCGTCATAGTTCGGTACATAATCGACCGTATCTTTGTCGAGATCGGCAAGCAGTTCGTGGGCAATTTTTGACATGCGTACTTCGGTGTAACGCATTGCTGCCGCAGAGTCACCATCGATCGAGCCAAAGTTACCTTGGCCATCGACCAACATGTAACGCAATGAGAACGGCTGCGCCATACGAACAATCGTATCGTATACAGCACTATCACCATGCGGGTGATATTTACCAATCACATCGCCCACAACACGGGCAGATTTTTTATATGGTTTATTCCAATCGTTACCAAGCACATTCATCGCGAATAGAACGCGACGGTGTACTGGTTTTAGGCCATCACGCACATCTGGAAGAGCACGACCCACGATAACGGACATCGCGTAGTCTAGGTATGAACCTCTTAGCTCATCTTCAATGTTTACGGGCGTGATCTCTCTAGCTAGATCGCTCATAGAGCCATTATCCCTCTATCTTTTGATCGTATATTCGATACGTACAAGGCCGAAAAATATAACACATAATTCACTACTTCGGCATCCCTTTCCCTTTCCTTTTATCAGGTTGTGACCTTTGTTGTGTATCAAGTGCCGAGAAATTGCACATTCATTCCATACCCGGCTGATTAATGGCCAAATTTTAGCCAAAAATTAATGAAATAAAGATAACCTGTAGCCTGTGATAATCAACTGGTTATAATACCCCACACAACTAAAGATGCCTATTTTGACAGCAAGAGCGAATCTAACATGACTAAAGCACAAAACGTTGATCTTAATGAAATTAAAAAGTTTGAAGAGATGGCGTCACGCTGGTGGGATCTGGATGGTGAATTTAAGCCACTGCATCAAATTAACCCGTTAAGATTGAACTATGTGTTAGTCAATGCCAACGGCTTATTTGGCAAGAAGGTGCTCGATGTTGGATGTGGTGGCGGAATTTTAGCCGAAAGCATGGCGCGAGAAGGTGCACAAGTGACTGGCTTAGACATGGGCAAAGAACCGCTTGAAGTCGCTCGTTTACATGCTTTAGAAACCGGAACAAAGCTCACTTATATTCAAAGTACGATTGAAGACCACGCCGCTGACAACCCACACACATATGATGTTGTCACCTGCATGGAAATGCTTGAGCATGTTCCAGACCCATTGTCCGTTGTTCAAGCCTGCTCTGCGCTGGTCAAACCCGGCGGTCATGTTTTCTTTTCTACGCTCAATCGTAATTTTAAGTCTTACCTGTTTGCCATCGTGGGCGCAGAAAAGTTGCTACGCATTGTTCCAGAAGGCACACATGATCATGAAAAATTCATCCGCCCATCGGAACTGATTAAGATGATTGATAAAACAAACCTGCAAGAGCAAGGAATAACAGGCCTACTTTATAACCCGTTAACCGATACTTACCGTTTAGGGCGCAATGTTGATGTCAATTACATCGTTCATACTCAGCTTTTTTAAAGTCAGTGGTCATCTAATATGCCATTATCGATAGCGTATTGCTCACGTTAAAAATTAAGCCGAATAGCACATTTTTTCTCGGTTTCTAGGCTGTTTTTTGTGCTCTAGATTCCATTTTAACCACATCGAAAATCGCTCCCTTTTTTCCTCAAAGATCAAGAAGTTTTTTTTTGATTGTGGTTACATCTAAACCAAACTCAAAACGGTAATTTTCTACAATCAAATCGGCTCTTTGATCATCAGTAAGTGGGTACTAACTGTTTTTTTTATTTTTGCTAGTTATCCACAAGCTGTCCCAGATCTGTAACTTGAAATGAGCTTCAGATAGCACTATCTTGTAACTCGCAAAGCAAAGAACCCCTATATGTTGTGTTTGCACTACAATATATAGATAAATTCAGATCACAAAGCCGCGATGAAATTTACAACAATTCTACAAAAATACGGCCTTAATCAGTTTTGTTAGGGAAATGAAGCAGAATGAACCAAAAACTTACTGTCACCAAGCGTGATGGACGCAAAGAAACAATTGATCTTGAGAAAATCCACCGTGTAATCGCGTGGGCTGCGGAAGACCTGCACAATGTCTCTGTATCACAAGTAGAACTGAAAGCTCACATTCAGTTTTACGATGGTATTACCACCTCTGACATCCATGAGACTATCATCAAATCCGCTGCCGATTTGATTTCAGAAGAGACGCCAGATTACCAATATCTAGCGGCTCGTCTTTCGGTGTTCCATTTGCGTAAAAAAGCCTACGGACAATACGAGCCACCCACTTTGTACAACCATGTCTCTCGTTTGGTTGAAATGGGCAAATACGATAAGCACCTTATCGAAGATTATACTCGCGCAGAATTTGAAGAACTCGACACTTATATCGATCACGCACGTGACCTTAATTTTTCTTACGCCGCGGTAAAACAGCTTGAAGGTAAGTACTTCGTGCAAAACCGTGTGACGAAACAAATTTATGAGAGTGCCCAGTTCCTCTACATTTTGGTCGCCGCTTGCTTATTCGCGAAATATCCAAAAGAAAACCGTCTCGATTACATTAAGCGTTTTTACGACGCAACATCAATGTTCAAAATCTCGCTGCCAACGCCAATCATGTCGGGCGTGCGCACGCCTACCCGTCAATTTAGCTCATGTGTGTTGATTGAATGTGGTGACAGCTTAGATTCAATCAATGCCACAGCAAGCTCTATCGTACGTTATGTATCACAGCGTGCGGGGATTGGTATTAACGCGGGCCGCATTCGTGCATTAGGCTCGGAAATTCGCGGTGGTGAAGCATTCCACACGGGTTGTATTCCTTTTTATAAATATTTCCAAACCGCAGTGAAGTGCTGTTCTCAAGGTGGTGTTCGTGGTGGCGCAGCCACTGTCTTCTACCCTTTGTGGCACGGTGAAGTGCAGTCGCTACTGGTATTGAAAAATAACCGCGGCGTTGAAGAGAACCGTGTTCGTCATATGGACTATGGTGTTCAGCTCAATAAGTTGATGTATTCTCGCTTAGTTCAAGGCGGTAATATCACCCTATTCTCCCCTTCTGATGTGCCTGGATTGTATGACGCATTCTTCGAAAACCAAGACGAATTCGAACGTTTGTATGTTCAATATGAGAATGACACTTCGATTAAAAAAGAGACGGTGAAAGCGGTAGAACTGTTCTCCCTATTGATGCAAGAACGTGCCTCCACTGGCCGTATCTACATCCAGAACGTTGACCACTGCAATACGCACAGCCCGTTTGATGCGTCTGTAGCGCCTGTTCGCCAATCCAATCTCTGTTTGGAGATCGCACTGCCGACGAAACCGCTGTCTAATGTTGAAGATAATGAAGGTGAGATTGCGCTATGTACGCTTTCGGCATTCAACTTAGGTTCAATTCAATCTCTGGATGATTTCGAAGAGTTGTCTGATCTTGTGGTTCGTGCGCTAGATGCACTGTTGGATTATCAAGATTACCCACTGCCTGCCGCTTATAAGTCAACCATGAATCGCCGTACATTGGGTGTGGGCGTGATTAACTACGCTTACTATCTGGCGAAAAATGGCGTGAAATATTCGGACGGTAGTGCAAATGGTTTGACACACCGCACTTTTGAAGCGATGCAATATTACCTGTTGAAGGCTTCAGTCGCGTTAGCCAAAGAACAAGGCCGATGCCCTCTATTCCATGAAACAAATTATGCCAAAGGCTTGCTGCCTATCGACACCTATAAAAAAGATGTCGACCAAATTTGCGCAGAACCTTTGCATTATGATTGGGATGCGCTGCGCGCAGAGATCATGGAATTTGGCTTACGTAACTCAACGTTAACAGCGTTAATGCCTTCAGAAACCTCTTCGCAAATTTCCAATGCCACCAACGGTATTGAGCCTCCTCGCGGTTATGTTTCAGTAAAAGCCTCAAAAGATGGCATCTTGAAACAAGTCGTGCCGGATTTCATTAATTTGAAAGAGAACTATGAGTTATTGTGGAATATTGGTTCTAACAACGGCTATCTGCACCTAGTCGGCATCATGCAGAAATTTGTTGACCAAGCGATTTCCGCTAATACCAACTACGACCCCAGCGCGTATGAAAGTGGCAAAGTGCCAATGAAACAGTTGCTGCAAGATCTGCTGACGGCATATAAATTTGGTGTGAAAACCTTGTACTATCACAACACTCGTGATGGCGCGAAGGATGATCAAAAAGACGCAGTACAGGCACAAGATGATGATTGTGCGGGCGGCGGTTGTAAGATCTAACTCTATTTCACTCAACGTATTCAATAATGCTCCCCACGCAGGGGAGCTTAAAAGGGATTGAGGCATTTATGGCTTACAGTACTTTTTCTCAAAAAAAGAATGATCAACTCAAAGAACCGATGTTTCTTGGCCAATCGGTTAACGTGGCTCGTTACGACCAGCAAAAGTTTGAAATTTTTGAAAAACTGATAGAAAAACAGCTCTCGTTCTTCTGGCGTCCAGAAGAAGTCGACGTATCGAGTGATCGCATTGATTACAACAAGCTTCCAGATCATGAAAAACACATTTTCATCTCGAACTTGAAATATCAAACGTTACTGGATTCAATCCAAGGTCGCAGCCCTAACGTGGCACTTCTACCGCTGGTTTCGCTTCCTGAAGTGGAAACATGGATTGAAACCTGGTCATTTTCAGAAACAATCCACTCACGTTCATACACTCATATTATTCGTAATATTGTGAATGATCCTGGCATTGTGTTTGATGACATCGTCGAAAATGAACACATATTGAAACGCGCAAAAGACATTGCGCACTATTACGATGATCTGATCCAACTGTCTAATGACTACCACCGTTTTGGTGAAGGAACGCATCAAATTAATGGTGAGAGCGTCAAAATTAGCTTGGGTGACCTGAAACGCAAACTTTATCTTTGCTTGATGTCAGTCAATGCGTTGGAAGCGATTCGTTTCTATGTCAGCTTCGCCTGCTCATTTGCCTTTGCAGAGCGCGAATTGATGGAAGGTAACGCCAAAATCATCAAGTTGATTGCACGTGATGAAGCTTTGCACCTGACTGGTACACAGCATATGATCAACTTGCTGCGTAATGGACAAGACGATTTCGCTTTCTTACAAATCGCTGAAGAGTGCAAGCAAGAGTGTTTTGATTTGTTCAAAGCGGCTGCTGAACAAGAAAAAGAGTGGGCTGAATATCTGTTTAAAGATGGTTCGATGATTGGTTTAAACAAAGACATTCTGTGCCAATACGTTGAATACATCACCAACGTTCGTATGCAAGCGGTTGGTTTAGATATCGCCTACCCCGGCGCAACATCAAACCCAATTCCTTGGATTAATGCGTGGTTGTCTTCAGACAACGTACAAGTTGCACCTCAAGAAGCAGAAATCAGCTCCTACCTTGTAGGCCAAATTGACAATGAAGTTCGTGCCAATGACTTCGAGGACTTTGAGCTGTAATGGCGACCATTAAAATCAACAAAGTTACAACCATAGAATCAAACTCTTCCAATACTTTATTGGAAAGTATGGAGAGTGCGGGGCTAGAGCCAGAGTACAACTGTCGCGATGGTCACTGTGGTGCCTGTCGCTGCACGCTCGTTAAAGGCGAAGTGGAATACGTTGGTTTTGCGATGGCTTACACAGAGCGCAACGAAATATTGCCCTGTATTTGTAAAGCCAAAAGCCATGTGGAACTTGCTGGTGTTAATTATCGACCCAAAGCAAGGCGAGCCTAATCTCGATCTGCCAATAGTGCACTGTTAAGGCATCACACATTGGTGCGTTAAAAAGGTAAAGCCAGAGCTATGCTCTGGCTTTATACATTCCTAGAAGAATGCCATCAGCTGTACCCATTGATACGGATTTGTTAGCGATTTCTCTGCCATCCCCATCAAACAATGAAAGTCTATATCCTTGATAGCTAGGCGTATCTAAGTCTGATGGAGCGTTGAGCCATAAAGAAACAACATCACTCATTTCATTACTCAATGCCTCACCTAAGATCACTTTTTGACTTGCAACTTTATACCAAACTAAAATTTTCGATTGGTTAAACATGTCAGCCTCCTGCTGAATTTCATCGAGCGGACTGACAGTGTACAGAGAAAAGGTGTGCAAAAAAGACCCAATTTTGAAACAATTTTATCTGATGCGTGAAATCATGAGCTTAGTCTTTAGACGAAATAATCATAAGCTAAGCACCTCACCGAACCTACGGAATAAGCTAAAAAATCATGCAGTTACCACCCGATACAATTTAAATACAAAGCACTTAATTATCAACAGCTTAGGCTTAAAAATACGCTAACACATTGAGTTAATTAGCCAATGGCGCTCGCAGGTAAAAACATCTCTTTGACGGAGATTAGTGCCCCATACTGAGCAAAAATAGGCTTATTCGATAAATAGCGGCGTAACATATCAGCCGCGATGGTCCCCATTAACTCCCTCTGCTCATCGGCGCTGTAACGACGCTTGAATTTGAGGATCTGTCCCCACTCTCCCTGCGGAGCCGATAAAGCTAGGCTAAATTGATCATCATTTAATACACCAGTCACGAGCGATAACGAAGTAGAACACTTTTCCTTCGTCGCGCCAGCAAGCGCTAATGACGCCGCGAGTGGATCTTGATCGCCTAAGCCCGATTCAACGTTGCGGCTCAAAATCCAGCAGTGACCACTCAACGCTTCCACCTGCTCGTTACTTAACAACCAACTGGCGAGCCAACCTTTGGTCGCTTGTTCTGCAATAGAGATCGATAATCCTTTGTCTTGCATTAAATGACCGATATGCGTGAGCATAGGTTCATCGACACTCACAACATGTTGTTCCAAATGCTGGTAGATGATCTGTAGTAGTTTTACTCGGCGTTCTAAATCACTTTTCGGACCAAACAATTTCACCTCAATAAAAGGCAGATAAGAACGATATCCCAGCATATACCCTTCCGGTAAGACTAATTTATCCAACTTATCTGAAATGGCCGATTCCGATGAACCCAGAGTGAATAAACGGCTGCACTCTAATCCCGTTTGTTGTGGGTATGTCGCTAGCAAGTCAGGTAAAATCTGTTCAGAGACCATCAGCTTAAACTCTTTGGGTACTCCGGGGGTGAAATAACAAACACAATCATTAATCTGAACTTTAAAGCCGCAAGCCGTCCCTATTGGGTTATCAATGATGTCAGAGAACTCAGGTAACATCGCTTGTTTGAGGTTACTTTCTGGCATCACAACACCACGCTGCGCAAAAAATTCGTCCAGTTTTTGCTTCCACAGCACAGACAACACCAACTTTTGGTCCGCCGCTTGAGCCGCCGCCGCCGCACTTAAATCATCAGACGTTGGGCCGAGCCCACCATTCACGATCAATACATCATTATTGAAACTGAGCATCAGTAACTCTTCAACCAAGGCTTGCTGGCTATCGCCTACCGTTGATCGTTTTACTAACGAAAAACCCTGCTGGAAGAACTCACTGGATAACCAAGCAGCATTGGTATCGACAATATCGCCATGGAGCACTTCCTCACCCGTGCTTAACATTGCTATTTTCAACATATCATGGTGTCCTTTTGTGTACGCTTACAGGTGTGCTATCAATCAATACGGCAGAGAATAAAGTGCAATATATAACGCTTTGAATGCTATTTTTCTCATAAGTTTCCTTATTTACATAATTTGCTGTTTTCATCACCGCCGCTTTAATAGATAATTGTGATTCTGATCATTAAAAACAAAACTTTGGAGCCCTCCGTGTCAAAGAAAAGCATCATACCATTGATGTTATCGTTTTCGGCTTGTGCTAGTGCCACTGCATACGATTTCAACCAACACATTGAGTTTTCCTATACGGTCGACTGCAATCAAATTTCTTGTTTTAATGACGATCCGAATATTTACCAATCGAACTCTCCATTTTTAGCAAGCTTAGCAGAGTCGCAACCGCTAAACCTTGAAGAGCCCACGCTGCCTAAATATCTTACCGTGCAAGATACAAAAGACTGGGACTATCTCAAAGGCCAAACCTATACCATCTTAGGATTAAGCGTAGCAACCGTTGGTTTAATGACATTTTTGCCTGCATCCATTACCAAATGGGATGAAGAGGATCGCAGCATAAGCGGCATAGGCAGCAAATGGAAAGATAACGTATCATCCGGCCCCACTTGGGATAGAGATGAGCATTATCTCAACTACATTATGCACCCCTACTTTGGCGGCGTTTACTACACAGCCGCAAGACATGCTGGATTTAATGAGTTTGAATCTTTTCTTTACTCCGGTGTTATGTCGACTTTCTTTTGGGAATATGGCGTAGAATCGTTTGCCGAGATACCGTCATGGCAAGACTTATTTATTACGCCCTTTTTTGGTGCGGTTGTCGGTGAGCTGATGTTTGAAGCGGAACAAGATATTGTTACCACAGGTGGTGAAGTGTTGGGTTCATCGACTCTGGGTGATGTCACACTTTTCTTCCTCAACCCTGTTGGACATATCCATGGCTGGGTATCAAATGCTTGGGGAGGCGATGCCGAAGTAGAATTTAATGGCACACCTTGGTTTGGCAACCAAGATGCTGCAAAGTTTGCTTTGGACTCAGGCGCTAGCTATGATTCGCAATTTTATGGCCTTAACCTCAAAATCAGTTTCTAAAAAACAGGGCTAAACACAAGGCCAATACCTAAAGCCAAGGCTATTTTTGTGGCCCAAGTATGAATACTGACAAGCAAGAGACTGCGTAAATGTAAAAAATTGACTCTCATCAAGTCTTATCTAAGATAGGCCTCTACACTGAAGTGAAAGGAATTCAAGATCAACGATTTATCTTTCGTTAGCTTGCTATGGGAGGCCTATTATGAACAGTACTTTTATCGTCAATTTCGTCGGCAGTGCAACACCAGCCACAATTAAGCATCTTGCCGCGATCACTCATGAAAATGGTGGAAAATGGTTAATAAGTAAAGTGAACTTTATTGAAAACCAAGTAGCTGCCGTCATTAAAATAGAGTTACCGACCTCAAATGCCGTTATCGTTCAACAAGCATTTAGAGAACAACCCGATCTTCTGGTGCAGATTGTTGATTCTGACGTACATCAACACGAAAAAGAAACGATTTACCAACTGCGGATTGATGCAAACGACCGTGCAGGCATCGTCAACGAAATCACCCACCTTCTTGATAATCAAGGTATCAATATTTTAGATATGGATTGCCAACGCGTTTTTATTGCAGGTGGCGGTGGTGTCAGCTCAAGTTTATTTACCGCCAACCTAGCCATCAAGCTCCCAGCTGCGATACAAATTGAAGACGTAGCCGATGAGCTTGAAGCGCTCAGTGAAGATACGCGCGTGATATTAGAAGTGTAATCTCGTTTACGCCCCCGAAAAAAGGAAGCTGATGCTTCCTTTTTTATCGACCTCACTATCTATTAAGTAAGATTAAAGTTGTGATTCAGTTAACAAAATCAACTAATTGCATTCGCGAAATGACGACCATATTCCAATATTAGAGAGCGGGTAACCATAATTAATCTAAGCCTGCAAATCCTAGATGCCGAATAACTTGAAGACGCCGTCAGATGGATAAACGGATGACTACTAATGAGTATTAACAAACCTTGTGACTCTGGCAATCAAACGTAACCAACATCACGGTAACCTCAAGTACAACAGGTAAACCAATATGCCCAGCAATAAGGTTGGGTTGTTTTAATGGTGGTAACGTCATGTTGAAGCTTGAAAATATTAAGGTCAGCTACAAGCTGACCGCTATTATCGCGGTTGCAATTGTTGGCTTATTGAGCTTACTGTTCATTGCAACTAGCGCGCTGAGAAGTAACTTAGTCGTAGAGCGTGAAGCGAGGTTGAACGCAGTTATCGATACTCTCCTCTCACAAATCTCACACCTTCAGAAAACACTTCCCGAAGACGAAGCTAAATCACAGGCGAAGATACTCATCAACAACACACGTTTTGACAGCAACAACTATCTTTTTGCTATCGATGAGTCTCGTTACACCATTGCCCATCCGATTCGCACTGATTTGGTTGGCAAACAGATGGGAAGCTCAGGAAAAGATACGCAAGGCGAGTTTTGGTTCACTATGGTTGAACTTGGCAAAAATGGTCAACAAGGCACGTTGACATATCCTTGGCAGACTAACAGTGGAACACCCGCAGAGAAATTATCGGCAGTACACGGGTTTGCGCCGTGGCATTGGATTATCGGCTCAGGCATGCTCATCAATGACATTGAAGAGGCAATCAACAAACAGATCCTCAAGATGGGAGGAGCGACATTGGCAGTTGTGTTTGTGATGGCAACGCTTGGGGTGGTCATCAGCCGAGCCATCATTATGCCGTTAGAGTCAATTAAAGAAGTCATGAAAAAAGTGGCAAGCGGCGATTTAACCGCACAAGTCCCTGTAATGGGAGAAGATGAGATTGGCATTGTGGCATGTCGTATCAATGACAGCGTAAGTGCAGTGCGTTTAGCATTAATCGAGTCGGTCACCTCAGCAAACCTGCTTGCAGAGGCCGCCATTCGCATCGCTTCTTCTGCGGAAGAAACTAGCCAAGCGGTGACCAGTCAACGTGACCAATTAAGTCAGCTCGCAACCGCGATGAATGAAATGAGTGCGACAGTTGCCGATGTTGCAGGCCATGCAGAAGAGACAGCAAGAGACACATTGGATGCCAGCAAAGAAGCCGGCTTAGGCGATAAAGACGTACATTCCAGTGTGGACAGCATTAAAGCGCTCTCAAAAGAGCTGGAAGTGGCTACTGAGCAAGTGCACAAACTCAAAGAAGGCGTGATGCAAATCAGTGAAGTTACCACAGTGATCAGCGGCATTTCTGAACAAACCAATTTACTTGCACTAAATGCAGCGATTGAAGCCGCACGTGCTGGAGAACAAGGTAGAGGATTCGCAGTGGTCGCCGACGAGGTCAGAAATTTAGCTAGCCGTACCCATCATTCCACTGACCAAATCCAAACCACCATTAACCGCTTACAGCAACTGGCCGTTAGTACATCAAACGCGATGCAAAAAAGCCAAGATCTCGCTTATAACAGTGTGGAGCGGGCAGAAAATGCAGGCAGTGATCTTTCCTTGATCGTCAGTCATATTCAGCATGTGAGTGACAAAGCAATTCAAATCGCCACTGCGGCAGAAGAGCAAAGTGCAGTGGCCGAAGAAATGAACCGTAACGTCAGTGGTATTAACGATTCAGCATTGGAGATGTCACAATCGGCAAACTATTTGGCAGAAGAGAGTGAAACCTTGGCCGCTCTTTCACGCCAATTAGACGAAAGAATGAAAAGCTTTAAACTCTAAGGTGTGATTTTACAAAAATAGGCCTCACCCACTGTATGGTGAGGCCTATTGTCATCAGTTTACCGACCATTGAGATAATGAACGTTTAAAGTCTTCATAGCCAAATTCATTCAGTTTCTGAAGCTCTCCTGTACTGCGTTGACAATACACGGAAGGCATTTTAAGGCCATTAAACCAATTCAATTTCACCATGGTATAGCCCGCGCTGTCCATGATATGCAACCGCTGGCCAATCGATAATGGCTGTTCAAATGAAGCCACACAAAATTGATCACCCGCTAAGCAAGAACACGAACCAATGACATACTCATGTTCACCGTCCGCACTCGCTTCTAAAATAGCCGCAGGCTCTTTGTAAATCAGTGTGTCTAAACGATGCGCTTCAGTTGCCGAATCAACAATCGCTGTTTTCATGCCATTTTCAACGATATCGACGACAGTCACCACTAAATCAGCCGTTTTCGTGATGATCGCCTCACCCGGTTCAAGATAAAGCTGAACCTGATGCTTTTCTGAAAAGGCCTTAAGCGCTAATGCTAATTTTTCTAGCGGATAACCAGGCCAAGTGAAGAACACACCACCGCCTAGGCTGACCCAATCTAACTTATCCAGATATTGGCCAAAACGCTCAGAGATCGAATCTAATAACGCAATGAACGCATCAGCATCTTTGTTCTCACAGTTCATATGGAACATCACGCCATTGATAGTATCGAACACTGAGTTATCAATATGGTCTGTTTGAACACCTAAACGAGAAAACTGACGTGCGGGATTGGCAAGATCTTGCCCAGCGTAACTCACGCCGGGGTTTAAACGTAAACCCAATGACGCCTTGCCTTCAACTAAATGACGGTAAGCGGCCAACTGGGATTGCGAATTAAAAATCATTTTGTCGCAAATATCGGCCACTTCTTTAACATCAGCTTCACTGTAGCCAACGCTATAGGCATGTGTTTCACCACCAAACGTTTCGTAACCTAATTTTACTTCAAATGGGCCACTGCTGGTGGTGCCATCTAAGTAAGGTTTGATGATGTCAAATACTCCCCAAGTAGAGAAGCATTTTAAAGCCAAGACGAGTTTGACGCCCGACATCTCTTTGAGCTGCTTCGCGATTTCTAGGTTCGCGATCAACTGTGATTCATCAATCATAAAATAGGGCGTTTGGAGTTCGCTTTTTTGCATCTATTTATCACTCTCAAATTGAAGAAAGCCGACACATCTGCATCGGCTTAACTATCGAAAACTCTTATTTTAGAATTTTAATCTCTGGTTGCCCGATATCGAGCTCTTGAACATGCCAATCCAAACCTAATTTCGGCATCGTTTCTAAAAACAGATCAGGGTCAAGCTGTTCTAAGTTAAACACACCCGCTTGTGCCCAATGCCCTTGGAAATACTGCAATGCCGCAGTAATGGCAGGAACGCCCGTGGTATAAGCGATAGCTTGGTGCTCTACATCATGGTATGCCACTTCATGGTCTGCATTATTGTAGATAAAGACACTGCGCTGTTTACCGTCCTTCCAACCTTGCACCCAAGTACCAATGCAAGTCAGGCCTTTGTAACCAGGGGCCAAAGAGGTTGGGTCTGGCAACATCGCTTTAAGCACTTGAAGTGGTTGAACCACAGTACCATCTTGCAGCGTCAATGGGTTTGGGCTCAATAAACCAATATCACGCATGCAATTGAAATAGTTGAGATAACGATCGCCAAAACCCATCCAAAATTCAATTCGTTTGGCCGGAATAAACTCTTTCATCGAACGTACTTCATCGTGCGACATGGAGTACACCTTGTGCTGGCCGCACTGAGGAAAATCAAATTCTAGCATTCGTGAATGGCAAGGAACACGCTGCCATTGCCCTTCTTCCCAATAGAAAGAGTCACCTTGAATCTCTAACATATTGGTTTCTGGATCAAAGTTAGTCGCAAATTTTTTGCCGTGATCGCCTGCATTAATGTCCATCACATCAATACTGTCGATTTCGTCAAAGAGGTGCTTCACCGCATACGCGGCAAACACGCTAACCACGCCCGGATCAAAACCAGCACCGAGAATAGCGGTAATGCCTGCTTGCTTAAATTTTTCACGAAATGCCCATTGAGGATCATACGCTTCAGGCACTTGTTGACCTTCAGAGCAAAGGTCAACAGCAACCGATGTATCTAGATAGGAAACCTTGGCTTGATAACATGCTTCCATGATTGGCACGTTTACCCAAGGAGGGCCAGCGTTGATCACAAGATCAGGCTGGACTTCTTTAATTAATGCAACTAACGAGGCTACGTCATCTGCCTTGACGGTGCGTGCCTCAAGTTTTTTAGTTGGATCTTTAAGGTTATTTTTTCCTTTGATCGATTCAATGATCTTCTCGCACTTTTCAAGAGTACGAGAAGCAAGAACAATATCACCGAGTATGTCGTTGTTTTGGGCCGCCTTATGTGCGACAACCCAGCCAACGCCTCCCGCGCCAATTTGTAAAATAGACATGGTTGTTTGTATTCCTTTATGCCTTGGCTAGCTCAGAGGCTAGTACTTCAATCTTATTAAGTAATGCTTTGAAATCTGACAGTTGTAAGCATGGGTTTAAAATGGTGAATTTAAGCGCTGTTTTGCCATCCACAATCGTCTCGCCCAACACCGCGACACCACGTGTCAATGCTTCTAAACGCAACGCTTTGTTCAACTCGTCAAAATCTACCGCTTGTTTATCCACGGAACGGAATAACACGGTGGAGAGAGCAGGCTCAGCCAAGAGTTCAAAAGCATCGTGATGCTGAACTAAATCTGCCACTTGCAGTGTTTGTTCTAGCAGATGATCGTACATTTCACCCAAAGCCTTAGGGCCTACGTTTTGCATTGTCATAAACACTTTCAATGCATCAAAACGCTTGGTTGTAGAAATAGATTTATCCACCAAGTTTGGCAGTTCATCATGTTCACGGTTAAGGTAATCCGCATGATGCAGTAGATACTTGAAGTGACTTTTATCTTTGAGCAACACCGCGCCACAACTGATCGTTTGGAAGAACAATTTATGGAAGTCGACGCTGACCGAGTGCGCACGCTCAACGCCTTGCAAACGTGCTTTATGGCTACTTAGAACCAATGCGCCGCCGTATGCTCCATCCACATGCATCCATAGATCATGTTGCTGTGCTACATCCGCGATCGTCGACAGATCATCAATCGCACCGTGATCCGTTGTGCCTGCTGTTCCAACAATAGCAAAAGGAATAAGACCTTCCGCTTTCGCTTGTGCAACAACCGCTTCCAGTTTGGTGACATCCATTGTGCCGTTTGGATTCGCATCAACCGCCAAAATGGCTTTCTCGCCCAACCCCATCCAAGAGGCCGATTTTTGCACGGTGAAATGCGATTTTTTCGAGCACACAATACGCAGCTTATCGGCATACTCAGGTAAGCCCAGCTTTTGAATAGAGTGACCACTTAATTTATCGGCAATCCAGTCACGAGCTAACATTAAACCCATTTGGTTACTTTGCGTGCCACCACTGGTGAAAATACCATCCGCCTGAGCGCCGAGTTCGTATTTTTCACACATCCAATCAATCACTTTCTGCTCAACATAGGTAGCAGAAGACGATTGATCCCATGAGTCCATAGACTGGTTTAATGCGCCAATCATCGCTTCAGCCACTACTGATGGCATCAAGGGTGGCGTGTGCAGGTGAGCAATACAATCTGGGTGTTGAACGATAATGGAATTTTTGGCTACCAGATCTGCCATTTCAGAGATCACATCCTTCAATGGCGCATTTTTGTTATCCAAATCTACTGCGTAAATCGCTTCTTCAAGCTGCTTTGGATCCAAACCTGAATAAGGCGCTTTGGCTTGTTCAAAAACAGCTTTCATCGCAGAAGTGGCATGGTTCATCACATCGGCAAATTCATTGCTGCCCATTTCACCGGTTTGGATAAAATGCTTCTTCCACGCTTGATTTTCTGGCTCTGGATCTTTCTCGCCGCCACCTGCAGCTAAAATCGCCGTTTCAAGAGTGCGCAGGGCAAAATCGATCTGCTCGAATGAGATGATAATCGGTGGTAAGAAACGAATAACGGATCCTTCACGGCCACCTTTTTCAACCATCAACCCACGCTCAAGTGCCGCGCGTTGGATAGCGAGTGTTAATTGGCCATCGGCCATTGGCTCGCCAAATTTGTTCATTTCACCGTTTGGTTTACGAATTTCAAGGCCGAGCATCAAACCTTTGCCACGAACTTCAGCAATACAATTCACTCGGCGTTGAATGGCTTCAAGACCTTGGCGTAGGTACTGACCCGCGACATTAGCGTGTTCAACGAGGTTATCACGTAAAATAATTTCTAACGCTTTCGCACCAGAAACCATGGCCAATTGGTTACCACGGAACGTGCCTGTGTGCTCACCCGGTTTCCAAGTATCGATCTCTTTCTTGAACACAAGAATAGACATTGGTAGACCACCACCAATAGCTTTAGATAAGCAAAGAATATCAGGACAAATGCCAGACTCTTCAAATGCAAAGCGGTAACCCGATTTACCCACGCCACATTGAATTTCATCGAAAACTAATAAAATACCGTGTTCATCGCAAATACGGCGTAGCTCACGCAGCCAGAATGCTGGAGCGGGAATAACGCCACCTTCACCTTGAACAGGTTCAACAATAATGGCCGCCGGTTTCATGATGCCTGCTTCGTCATCGTTCAGCAGACGTTCGATGTAGCGAATGCTCGCTTTGGCACCTTCATCGCCCCCTAAACCAAACGGGCAGCGCAAGTTGTATGGGAATGGCATAAAATGCACATCCGACATTAATCCTGTGCGACGAGCTTTAGTATTCAGGTTGCCCATCATGCCCATCGTTCCGTTGGTCATGCCGTGGTAAGCACCGCGAAACGCAAACATGGTGTTACGACCCGTTGTCTGCTTCACCAGCTTGATAGCCGCTTCAACGGCATCCGCACCAGAAGGTCCACAAAATTGAATCGCGGAATTTTTTGCAAACTCTTCAGGCAAAAATGCTTTTACTTGCTTGATGAATTTGTCTTTAGCGTGCGTTGTCATATCCAATGTCTGATATGGCAGACCTGAATCTAACTGCTCTTTCAGTGCTTGGTTGATCTCTGGATGGTTATACCCAAGCGCCAACGTTCCCGCACCCGCTAAGCAGTCGAGGAAAATTTGTCCGCGCGTATCTTCTACTAACGCACCATAAGCTTGCTTGATGGCAATCGGTAGACGGCGTGGGTATGAACGAACTTCAGATTCATGCTCAATTTGATCGAGTAGAATTTGGTCCGGTGTGAGATCATAAATACCTTCAACAACAGGTACCTGAGATGAAAAAATGTTTGCGATAGTGTTATCGACTTCAAAGGCTGTGCTCATTTCCCTTCCCCTTGAATGTGAAAATTTCCGCCTATTTCCTTGGTTTGGTTTGAATATAAGGAAATATGACATAGCAATAAGCTCCGTATTAGCCAAAAGGCAAAAACGGAAATTGGTTCATCGTCTTCGATGAAAGATTACTAAATCAGAGAATCAAGGTTCGGTGATAGAACTGTCTTCAAGCACAGGGCATAGAGGAAGTACAAAGCTGATTAACGTCAGTGTGTTAAGTGATGATGAGTTCAATGTTGGGTTTCCCATTCACATGCAGCTCCCGCTGCAAGAGTATCCCGTCTATCAACAAAAGGACTTGCTGATACCTACCCTACGTAATGTCACAATCAGCCTGAATGGTCATTACGCGTGTCCCCCAGAAGCTACTGTCCGAGATTGGTGCGAAAAATATCAAAAAATAATTACGCTGGCAATAATTTTCAATAAATCGATAAAAACTTAAATTTTCTATTGATTAAGAATATTGATAAATCAAATGGTTAGTTTATAAAATGAATCAGCCCTCGTATTACGGAGGGCTGATTATATTCTTATGCGTTTTTTGGCAAAGATAAACGAAGCAATATATAGCCTGCAATCGCGGCAGTGGTTGAGCCCATTAATATACCGAGCCTTGCAAACGTATCAAATTCAGCATTGGTCGGTCCAAAAGCCAATGACGAGATAAAAATCGACATTGTAAAGCCAATACCACATAGCACTGACACGGCAAAAATATGCTTGAAATTGATCCCCTCAGGCAATTTAGCAACACCGAGTTTCACCGCAGCCCAACTGAAGGTAAAAATACCCAATGGCTTACCAATAAATAGGCCAAGAGCCACGCCCAAAGGCAACATTGACGTGAGGCTAGATACGGAGATCCCTTCCAGTGAAATCCCGGCATTGGCAAATGCGAACAATGGCAGAATGCCAAAAGCGACATATGGGTGTAGCGCATGCTCAAGATGCTTTAGCGGAGAATATTCGCCTTTATCACCTTTCAGCGGAATAGCAAAACCAATCACTACACCAGCCAAGGTTGCATGAACACCAGATTTAAGTACGGCAAACCATAAAATCGCACCGACAATTAAGTAAAGGCTGATTTTGGTAACATGCTTGTTGTTTAGTATAAAAAGCACACCAGTCATTAAGAAACCGACGGTTAACGCAATGGTAGAAAGATCACCGCTATAAAATAGCGCAATAATGACCACAACCCCTAAGTCATCAATAATCGCAAGCGCCAGCAAGAACACTTTTAAGCTGATCGGAACACGTTTACCCAATAGCGCCATAATACCTAGCGCAAACGCAATATCAGTGGCCGCTGGGATCGCCCAACCTTGAATCGCTTGTGCATCACCAGCCGTAAACAGCACGTAAATTAATGCTGGAGCAAGCATGCCGCCGACGGCAGCAATGGCTGGGAAAATAGCCGTTTCTTTGGATTTAAGAGCACCTTCCAACAATTCACGTTTGACTTCTAAACCAATCAACAAAAAGAATACGGCCATTAAGCCATCATTGATCCAATGCGACACTGACATTCCAAACACGTAGGAATGTAAAAAAGATTGGTAAACATCATTTAGCGGTGAGTTAGCAATCATCATTGCAATTGCAGCAGCAATAACCAGCAAAATACCACCTGCTGATTCCATCTTGAAAAAGTCGCGAATCACATCACTCATGATATCGTCCTTATAGTTATGCATGTTAATAAACCATTAACAAATGAATATGACAGAGTTTATACAGTAGCTGATAGAAGTAAAAATCGCTTGTTCAGATATTAAGAATCGGAATTTCCGAGTCAAGCATAACAATACAACGTATATTCCTTGGTTTTCACTATTTTCCCATTGTTGATTAGTTTTCATGCATAACAATTTTACAACAAAATAAAAAAGGTTCACAAAAACACAAAAGGCCAAGAACAACTTGACCTTTAGATTCCGCAAATATTTGAACTTAGTTGCTCGTTAGTTGCATGAAACCCGTCACCTTATGACTACCATCGGTGATAATGGGGCCTTCCCAATAAGGGAGCAGAAAGGGTGACCACAGATCGCGATTCACCGCTTTCGTCACCAGATGAATATTATATTTAGGGATGTTTATCACCCATTGTAACGGGATGTCACGCTCATTCTCCGACGCTGCAGAAACGACAGGAACTAAATCAATTTCATCAGCAGATAGTGCGATCGTGGTGCCCGAATCTTTCACAATTGCCCCAAACAAATAGGGCTCTTGCTGAAAATAGCGATAGCGATTAACCAATAAGGTTGTTTTGCTATCGAGTTTAACGAACAACTTATCCCATCCCTGTTTAGCATTAGGCAGTAGATTATTACCCCACTCCTTGCTCAGCCATGCATTACCTGTTACTTGAATAGGTTGAGAGTTAACACCTAAGTTGAGCACACCTTTGACCTGCAAAAACGGTGCTTGGAGACTATATGAGGCTAAAGAAAGTGAATCATGCTTTTTTTGGTATCCCTGCTGACCAGGTAATACAAATGGCCCGGAAAGGTTATTTTTTAATGAGAGTGAAAACGTGTCCGTCGCTACATCTAATACTCCAGAAAATGGAGTCGTCCCCGGTGCGCGCCAGTTCCAATTATCAATCCACATTTTAAACGGCTTTAATTCTAAGCCGGCTTGACCAATTCCGCCCCGCGCAATCCGCTGTTCACGCCAGACTTCATTCTTTGAAGAGATCACCACATAAGCAAGATAAAGCTGAGGACTAAGCCATCCATTAGCATCTCGAGCTTCGTTAGCGAGACGAAAATAGCTCCACTGGATCCCATATTGCTGCCCATGTTCATCACTGACATTCGCAAAGTAATGCCACCACTCATGTTCAAAACCTTGATGAAAATTGAAATCTTGAGGAAGTCGTACCGGGCGATTAGGAAGCACGAACTCGAATGGGTGCTCCTTCGATATTGATGATGTATCCATTTGCTTAGAAGCTGTTTCAGAAACGGCATATTCTGAAATCGTTTGCTGTGCCTGCCAATACTGGTGCCACGAATAGAGGCAGAACAATACAGCAATCAACAAAGAGCACAAAAGTACGAGGTATCGTTTCATCATTTATAACGCGTCTCTAAATGAGCTGATCGGTGGCCTTCTGACCAAACGAATAACCGGGATTGCACCTGCGCACATCAAGGTCACCATCGCCCATGCTGCCGTTTTCAAATACTCCCCGGGGATCAACTGCAGTTGGATTGTCCAACCAAAGGATTGTTTAATCACGATGTCCACCACAAGACGAGCGAGTGCAAGCCCTAACGGCATTGCAATCACGAGCGCTATCGCCCCAAAAACACATAATTGCAAGCTGCCAATCACCACCAGCTCTTTACCAGAAACACCCAAACAACGCAGTAGCGAAACATGTCGCTGGCGGGAAACCTCTCCGGCTAACGTAGCAAAGAAAATACCACACACGGCAATCAACAAAGTAATACGCCCGAGTGTATCGGCGATGGCAAAGGTTCGGTCAAACACCCGCATCGCTTGAGTATGGATGTGATTGTTATCAAAAATCCGCTCAGGGCCCAACCTAAATACCGATTCTAGTCGCTTCTTTAATCCTTGGTCATTCACACCTTCGTGCAAAACCACTCCTAGCGCCACATTTCCCGTACTGGCAAACGCAAATAACCAATTTTGGTGTGATAATAAGACCTGGTGGTAAGGGTTACCATAATCGTAATACACCCCCACGACTTGCCACTTTTGGCCCAAAGGCTCAGAAAGGTCAATAAAATCACCAGGCTTAATGCCTAATTTAAGCGCCATGGATTCACTGATCATCAAACTCTTTGAATGGTGTAAATCATACCAATAGTTAGGAACAGCGAGTTTAACCGTCAACGAGTCTAACTCACCATCCGAGATACCCGTGCTGACCACTTGCAATGCACCTTTGTCAGTGGCGAAATCTTTTTCCCAACGCCACCAAACATCATTGACCTCAGGCTGCGCTTTCAACCAACTGCTCATTCTTGATGCTGAACTATTGGTAGGATAGACATAAATATCGGCCGCTAAACGTTGGTTTAACCATTTTTCAGTAGTGTCTCTAAAGCTACCGACCATGGTTTCAATGCCAATATTCGCCGCCATAGCAATCATAAATGCCATAGTTGCGACACCGCGATAGCTCATACTGGCGGCTGCATCGGCAAAGAACCAACGCGCTTTTACCCAAGCGAGTGAGTAGGAAAAACTGTTGAACAGCGTCCAAATAAGATAAGGCGTAAACAGCGCAACACTGAGTAACATCAACGCAATAATTGCAAAACCAGAAAGTTGCGTTTGTGGAACTTGATACACGGCAATCGCCGCGACAGTCAATGCGCAAGCAACAAGGGCTTGCAGGCGAAATTCTGTGCCAGCAAATCGAAGCAAAGAGAGACGAGCAGAAAGACGAATAGGCTGCGATTTTAGCAACCGGACGAGGGGCCAAGCGCACGCCGCGAATGCACCAATCAACGCCATGGCTAAACTGTAACTACTCCACTGCCAATTCCAGCTAATCGATAAACCGACATTAGCATCATACAAGTCACCCAAACTGGCTGAAACCGCTGGAATAAGTTGATTGGCCAATAATAACCCCAATCCGTTACCGCATATCCAGCTAAGCAGGACCATGCCAAACAACTCAATCACCAATGCTTGGGTAAGCTGCCAGCCAGAAACGCCCGCTTGCCGTAATAACCCGACCAAAGGTTGGCGCTGGATTAAAGATAAAGACATGGCTTGGTAGAATATGAATAGCCCGACCAAAAATGCCAACATACCCATTGCATTGAGATTGAGATGAAAAGCACGCGTGAGTGATTCCAGCTCAGTGCGAGAACTACGGACTAGCGTCAAACCATTAGGTAAATTATCTTTTAGTCTTTTCAGTTTCTCTGGCGGCATATCACCACAAGCAATAACAGATAAGCCCGAACTTTTCTTGAGCATACGCACCAAGGATAGATCCGCAATAACGCGTGTGCCGTTGATGAGATCTTGTTGATCGATCTGAATAGGACCTAACTTTGATTCATCATCAAGCACGATAAAATCACCCGTTTGCCAACCTTGGAGACGAGCGAGATCAACACTCACCAAAATAGGATACGGCGGATTCATCAATGATAATGTCGAAAATTCCGATAGAGGAAGGCCGCTATTGGTTGGCAACATAGCGACGGGATCAAGCCCAATCAGCGAAATATCCGTGCCATTTTTTGTCGTCAAACGATGGTTTTCAAAAGGAGCGCACTGAGAAAATCCATCACGGCGCAACTGAATATAGAAACCTTGGGGGATTTTATTGGCAATATGCTTGGAACGAATACGATAAGGTAATGGATTAGAAAACAGCTTTTCGCCATGTTCATAACTTTGACGAGCATGCTGGTTGATGGCCGTCACTCCCACCAACAATGAAACGCCAAGCGTTAAACCCAGCCATACTAGGATGATTTGTAAAGGATAACGCCGATAATGACCAAGTAGCGCCTTAACTACGGGCCATAACATGCAACAACCCTCCTTGTAAACGTACGCGACCATCCATATGCTGCGCGACTTTTTCACTGTGCGTCACCAATAATAACGTGCAATCCAACTGGCGAGTTAAGGTCGTCAATAAACGCATCACCGCCTCGGCATTACGCTCATCAAGACTACCGGTTGGTTCATCTGCTAATAAAATCTTAGGCTCCATGTACAAGGAGCGCGCGATCGCAGCACGCTGCTGCTGCCCACCAGAGACCTCTTCAGGGTATCGGCCTAGCAACGGCATTAAATCAAGCGAAGAAAGAATTTGACGCAGTAAACCTTGGTCTTCCGGCATTCCTTTCAACTGACGACAAAAGCGAATATTATCCGCGAGATTGAGGGTGGGAAGAAGATTAAACTGCTGAAATATATGACCAATGTTATTTCGGCGATAAGCGGTACGCTTATTTTCTGACGTGTCATGCATGGCAAAACTTGGAAACCAAATTTCGCCAGAATCGACAATATCTAATCCGGCAATAAGGTTGAGTAATGTACTCTTACCCGAACCACTTTCACCCATCAATGCGATTTGGTCGCCTCGGTTTAATGTTAACTCTGCCCCCTGTAGCACGGGATGAAATTCATCGCCATCTAGATAGCCTTTACACAGGTTGGTCAGCTGTAACATCAAATCGCTCGCAATCGACTAAAATTGGATTGTGAATCTACACTAATTCTCCTGCAGTAGAAAGCATTTTGGATACCGGATCACATTATGTGCATCAAATTGCACCACCTAACTGCGTTGTGTCTAATTTTCAATCAAATTTCGCATCCACTTCTTGCTTTTCATTCGATAAAGAGAACCGCCCCATTTAATCAACTCTTCAACGAGAAACAATAAATAGATGGCTTCAGGCTTAGCCCCAAGCACAATCGCACAAAATGCAGCTAACGGAATACCGATCAGCCACTGCGCGACTAAATCTTGATAAAGACAAAACTTTACGTCACCGCCAGCTCGCAACACGCCAACAATCACCGTCATTGGAATGGAACGTAAAATGATGCCAAGGCTCAGTATCACGATAAACTCTTCAGATAAAGCACGGGTTTCATCCGTCAAGGCGGTGAAAGAGTTCAGGATAGGGATCTGCACCACATACAAGGCGGCAGCGACGATCACGCCTACAAGAAGGCTGATGATAGTTAAACCTAAGGCTTGATAATAAACAGCATCGTACTGCTTAGCGCCAAGTTGGTTACCGACTAAAACCGCAGCCGCATTCGACATCCCAATCAGTAAACTCAATGAAATCGATTCTACTGGCGTCATCACCGATAGCGCCGCTAAGCCTTGCACACCACTCTGCCCCATAATGGCATGGTAGACAAATAAACCGCCTGCCCATGCAAGGAAATTAAAGGTGGTTGGCAAGGAAAGCTTCAAAAAACGAGAAATGGTAGGCCATTCAATGATGGCTCGGATATCGTCAATTCCAAACGCTAACAGATGTTTCTTGGCATAGAGGTAACCGTATAAACACGCGACTTCAATAAAACCACTGAGCACGGTAGCAATCGCCGCACCTTCGATTCCCATCGCGGGAAAACCCAATTTACCGAAAATCAGCACCCAGTTTAAAAACACGTTTGAAACAATACCAATACCGCTAAAAAACGTGCTGAGCCCCGGTTTATGCATCGCTCGCAGCCCTACCGCCATACTACTGACGCAAGCTACAGCAAACATACTGAGTGAGGTAATAATCAAATATTGGCTACCTAGCGCATTAACGGTCTCGGAATCCGTGGTTAGTGCCATGATTTGACTTGGAAACAGTAAAAATAGTGCCACCGTCATTGCAGCAAATAGGTTAGCGACTAACCACGTAAGTGCCGTACTTTCTCGCACGCCCTGCTTGTTTCCTGCGCCCCAATACTGAGCTGTTAACAG
>NZ_CAWNTB010000157.1:0-27155 GCF_963877065.1 Vibrio sp. V01_P9A10T6 | reverse complement strand
ATGATAGCGGCAACGCTATTAATGAACAGGATTGAGCATGTCGACTGAAGAAATTAAAAATGAACGCCATAAAGCGAGACAACAGAAAGTAAAAGAGCAAGTCGATGCACGAATTGCCGCGGCTCAGCAAGAGAAAGGGTTGTTATTGATCATTACCGGCAATGGTAAAGGGAAATCCACCTCAGGTTTTGGCACCATTGCGCGCGCTGTCGGCCACGGTTTGAAATGTTCGGTAGCTCAGTTCATTAAAGGAACCTGGGAAAACGGTGAACGTAATCTGCTTGAAAAACTGGGCGTCGAATTTCAAGTCATGGCGACGGGCTTTACTTGGGAAACACAAAACAAAGAAGCCGATACCGCAGCGGCGCAAGGGGTTTGGCAAGAATGCAAACGCATGCTTAAAGATGAGTCGATTGATGTGGTGTTGTTTGATGAGCTGACCTACATGGTGAGCTATGGCTATATCGAATTAGACGAAGTGATTGAAGCCTTAACAACACGGCCAACAATGCAGTCGGTGGTGATCACGGGCCGAGGAGCACACCGCAGCTTGATTGAAATCGCCGATACGGTGTCGGAAGTCAAAAATGTGAAACACGCCTTTGAGTCGGGCATCAAAGCACGAAAAGGCATCGACTGGTGATAAAAAAGCCTCCTCTAAATCGAGGAGGCTTGATCAATCATAATGAAATCAACCCAGTAAATTACTTAAAAAGACTTTTTAATAAGCCATCAACCGCTTTCTTGGTTTTCTCGTCTTTTATCTCAACGCCGAGCTTTTCCAAGCCACGGTCAATCTCTTTTTCCGCTTTTTGTCTTAACACATCATCAAAAACCAATTTGAATTTAGGATCGCTCCATTGCCCTGAGATGTTGATAGGAATCGTGACGTCTCGCAACTCATCAATGTCTTTGCCACCTTGCCCCTCTAGCGTTCCCACCACAGAAGTGCTCACCAAAAAATCAACCGTTTGTTGCAGATAATTCGCTTTACCCTCACCACGAATACGCAACAGTGGTGATTGCATGGCGAGGTTATTGGTGGTGACTTCCCCTTTGTTCAATTTCAGCGTAGCGGTCATGGCGCTAAAATCGGTTTTCTTCACTGGGTCATCATCAACTTTCTTACCTTTAATTTTGGCGTAATTGCTACGGATAAGGTGAGCAACGTTAATACCGTTGACTGCACCATCGGCAAAGTTGATGTTCACGGTTCCGACAAGGTTTTGTTGAATGCCCGTTGGCGTCAAACTGCGGCCTTTTACATCCACATCAATGTTACCCGTGCCTTGTAACATCTCATTATTGAGTACATCTTTTAATAGCGGCAGTACCTGTACTCCCTTAACGCTTTTTTTAGCGCTATAAGTGGCAGGTACTTTGGTTGCATCCAGTTGAGCGGTCGCCTGAATAGTACCTTGGTAAAGGTTGGCACTAAATGAGGTTAAATTCACGATGCCACGATCGACGCTAAAGCTGGTTTGCACATTCTGTAATCGAGCATTATTAGCTTTGAACTTGTCTATGGTGACCTTGCCTTGCACATCCAACGTTTTTAATGCACTGAGATCCGGTTCCACTTCAGCGTTCACCGTAGCAGGCGCTGCTGGCGTTGAGCCTGACGATGCCTTACTTTCACTCACGGCACTGCTTGCCGTTGCTGGATTCGCAAGACCTAAAAATTCATCCAAATCGATATTTGGGCTATGCATATTGAAGCGGATTTTGGGGATCTCAGCCAACGTCACTTTGACATCACCATCAAATTCTAATGCATTTGCGGTTAATTTACTGAGTAAGACATCCAGTTGGTTTTTAGAGAGATCAAAACGAATGTTCGAAGTTAAACCGATCTGCATTGGGCTTTGTGGCAAACTGGTTCCTTCTAGATTAGTATCCAGCACCAGCGTATCAATCTTCACCAAGCTCATGGCTTTATCGAGAGTCAGTTGCGCACTCCCCTTCGCATCGAGTTTTAGATCAGCCGCCTTTCCTTTCACGCTGAATGACAGCGCATTCTTCTTATCAAACTCGAACGTGGCTAATTCAATCTTCGCAGAATCAATCTGGTTTGATGGGTCACTAAAGCTCGCATCAAACACAACGTTCTTCACCGTATAATCCTTGAAACCAGCGGCTAATTTGAATTCAGCTCGCCCTTCTGCGGCAAAGCTTTGTTGGTTATTTTTACCTTTGGCGGCAAAAGTTGCTGACGTCCATTTGTCCACCGCAAACTCTGAAAGATTGACCGCCACGTCATACAGCTTGGTATGTGTACCGGCTTTGCGGTCTTGTATTTCCAGTAATGCGTTTTCGACGCTAACGCCCGCTAAGTTAATCGTCCACTCTTGAACAGAATTGCTCGCATTGACGCTGCTTGTCTCTTCTTGTGCTGGTTTTGTTTCGTTTACGGCGGAAGAGGCGGCTGGTTGAGGCGCGGCTTGAGTTAAGCTATCTAAGTTTGAACGGCCATCTTTAAGGGTTTCAAGATGGAACTCAGCCCCATTTAGGCGGATGTTGCCAATTTCCAGTTGCTTATCCAGCAATGGCATCACCGAAATTTCAATACCAACTTGCTCGACTTTAAACAGGTTTGGAGCGCTGAAACCTTGTGGGTTTCTGAGTTCAGTTTGGCCCAGCTCAAAGCCAAGCGAAGGGAAGAAACTCCAACTGATATCTCCTTCAATGACTAAGTCCAGCCCCGTTTTCTGTTTGGCTTGTTCTACAATCAAGGGCTTAAATTGGTTAGGATTGACCAACAGGACAAGTGCGAGCGCGGCAGCGATTAACGCGCCGATGATAATGGCAATGAAAAGAAACAGTTTTTTCATCAGCTTTTTCCTTGCTTAATTAGAAAAAGAAAGTGGCACCTAAAGTGCCACTTGTCTGCTTAAAAATAAAGACCACAAAAGTTAAGATTTCAACAATTTCGCGATGTGGGCTTTTAATACATCAATGGCGATACGGTTTTTACCGCCACGAGGAACGATAATGTCCGCGTACTGTTTTGACGGTTCGATAAACTGCATAAACATAGGGCGAACCGTTTTTTGGTATTGCTTCAATACCGAATCCATGGTGCGGCCACGCTCTTCTACATCACGCTTCACTCGGCGTAATAAACAGATATCAAGCGGAGTGTCCATAAATACGGTCGCATGCATTAAGTCACGTAAACGTGGGTCTGTCAGCAGTAAAATACCTTCTAAAATAATCACTTTCTTGGGTGTTAATAGCGTTGTATTCGCGGTGCGAGTATGCTCAGTGTAGCTGTACTCTGGCACTTCAACCGCTTCGCCACGGGTTAATTGTTCTAAATGTTGGCAAAGTAGATCATGGTCAAGTGCATTCGGGTGGTCGTAGTTTGTCTTAACGCGCTCTTCCATACTGAGATGGCTTTGGTCGTTGTAATAGCAATCTTCCGTAATCACACCAATTTGGTGGTCGCCTACTTTGGCACGAAGTTCGTTATAAATCGTGCTTGCAATCAGGCTTTTTCCAGAAGCTGAAGCGCCAGCAATACCTACGATGACGCATTGATTATTCTCAGACATTATTTTTGCACCCGGTGATGGTTTGGTGATGAAAATAGATAAACTGCCCGATTATAGGGACTTCAACCACCTGATACCAGTCTCGATTTAGACTTTGGAAGAGGTTTGAATAACAAACTACCAAGCAAACGTTTTCGTCGTATTTCAGAAGAGATCACCACAGTGCTACTTTCACAGCACTGTGGACCAGCACTAGTCTACCAATGTAAAACTGATTGCATCTGGCTTAGGCTTTCCTTGCCAATATAGGCTTGAACAGACTCGTTCCGCCAGTTGAAGATAACGCTGTGTATGCTCACTTTCTGGTTGAGCAACCACGGTAGGACGACCTTGGTCGATGTCTTCACGCAGGGCAATGTGCAGAGGAATTTGTGCAAGCAGCGCCAACCCATATTCACTGGCCAGTTTCTGCGCGCCACCGACACCAAAGATATGCTCTTTCTCTCCACAATGACTGCAGATGTGATAGCTCATATTTTCAATAAGCCCGATAACCGGAACGTCGACTTTTTCGAACATGGCCGCCCCTTTGCGCGCATCCGCTAGCGCCAGATCTTGCGGAGTGGTGACGATCACCGCGCCCGTTACCGGAATTTGTTGTGACAAGGTGAGTTGAATATCACCTGTCCCCGGTGGCATGTCGATGACCAGATAATCCACATCTGGCCACTCGGTTTCATTGAGCAGTTGCGCCAGTGCTTTCGATGCCATCGGCCCGCGCCAAATCGCCGCTTCAGATTTATCAACCAGATAGCCAATCGAATGACTGAAAATGCCAAATGCCTCAACGGGCTGCATCCACTTATTATCACGCACATCTGGCTTTGCTTCTTGCTTGCCAAGCATCATCGGCACTGAAGGGCCATAAATATCCGCATCCAACAAGCCAACTTTCGCCCCAGATTGAGCAATGGCTAGAGCAAGATTGACGGCGGTGGTTGATTTGCCGACGCCCCCTTTGGCTGAAGTCACCGCAATAATATTTTTAACACCATTAACACTATGAGCGACCGTCGTCGCTAGCGCTTTCGGCGCAATGATTATCTCAACGCTGAATGGAGCAAGCGCATCGGTTTGCTGCTTGGAGACGACCCATTCGGAAAGCTCATTCAGCAGATTTTTAGCGGCAAATGGAATATGAACCGTCAAACGTCCCGCTGTTGTAACCGAAATCCAATGCGGTTGGTTTGCCCACCCCGCAATAAGATGAGGGTGTTCAAATTGGTTTAACCAATCGCAAAAATCTTGTTTAGATGTGAACGGCTGCATAGCTTCTCCTTTTTGCTCATGCTATCACTCTCTATTGTCAGACTGAACCCCAAAAAAGTTGCGGGATTCCTTAGGCTCACGCCTTGGAGTCGCTCGCTGCATAAGGTAGTATTGGTCTCTATTTTTCATACCTATCAAAAAAGCGAATATTAAGTATGGCGACTGACCCAAGAAACGTTTCTTCAAGGAAACTGCTGGTAACTTGTGCCCTTCCGTACGCTAACGGTTCGATCCACCTTGGTCATATGCTTGAGCATATCCAAGCTGACATTTGGGTTCGTTACCAACGCCTACGCGGCAACACTGTAAACTTCATCTGTGCAGACGATGCTCACGGCACGCCAATTATGCTTAAAGCACAACAGATGGGTATTACACCTGAAGAGATGATCGCCGCAGTAAGTGAAGAGCACCAAAAAGATTTTGCAGGTTTTGATATCAGCTTTGACAATTATCACAGCACTCACAGCGAAGAGAACCGCGAACTGGCTTCTCACATTTATCTTGAGCTGAAAAAAAATGGCTTCATTTCAAGCCGCACCATTTCTCAGCTGTTTGACCCAGAAAAAGAGATGTTCTTGCCTGATCGCTTCGTGAAAGGCACTTGCCCAAAATGTAAGTCAGAAGATCAATACGGTGATAACTGCGATGCCTGTGGCGAAACCTATAGCCCAACAGAGCTTATCAACCCGAAATCGGCCGTTTCTGGCGCGACACCAGTAATGAAGGATTCCGAGCATTTCTTCTTTGACCTTCCTCAATTTGAAAGCATGCTCAAAGAGTGGACTCGCTCTGGCTCACTACAAACAGAAACCGCCAATAAAATGCAAGAGTGGTTCGAAGGCGGCCTGCAACAGTGGGATATTTCACGTGATGCGCCATACTTTGGCTTTGAAATCCCCGGCGAAAAGAACAAATTCTTCTACGTGTGGTTAGATGCGCCTATTGGCTACATGGGTTCATTCAAGAACCTATGTAACAAACGCGATGACTTAGACTTTGACGAATACTGGAATAAAGACAGTAAAACCGAACTGTACCATTTCATCGGTAAAGACATTGTTTACTTCCACAGCCTATTCTGGCCAGCCATGCTCGATGGCAGTGGTTTCCGTAAACCTAACAACGTCTTCGTTCACGGTTATGTCACGGTTAATGGCGCGAAGATGTCGAAGTCTAAAGGGACGTTTGTCAAAGCAAGTACTTACCTGAACCACCTAGACCCAGAATGCTTACGCTACTACTACGCTGCAAAACTCAATAGCCGTATCGACGATCTTGATTTGAACCTTGAGGATTTCACCCAACGTGTGAATGCCGATGTAGTCAATAAAATCGTCAACCTTGCATCGCGTAACGCAGGCTTCATCACCAAACGTTTTGAAAATCAGTTGTCTGCAACCTTTGCCGAACCAGAGCTGTACGCAGAATTTGCCGCTGCAGCGGATCGCATTGCTGAGCTTTACGAAAGCCGTGAATTTAACCGTGCCATTCGTGAAATTACCGCATTGGCGGACAAAGCGAATCAATACGTGGATGAAAAAGCGCCTTGGGTTGTGGCTAAACAAGAAGGTCAAGAGCAAGAGCTACAAGACATTTGCTCAGTGGGTATCAACCTATTCCGCGTTTTGATGACTTACTTAAAACCTGTGATGCCAGCGCTAGCGGCGCGTACCGAAGCGTTCTTAAACCAAGAACTCACTTGGGAAGGTGCACAAACGCCGTTAATAGGCCATACGCTCACGCCATTCAAAGCGCTGTTCAATCGCATTGATCCGAAACACGTTGAAGCGATGATTGAAGCGTCTAAAGAAGAAGCGGCAGCAGAAAAAGCCGCGATTGAGAGCGCGCAACCAACCAAAGTTGAAACCGAGCTGAGTAAAGACCCTATTGCTGCTGAAATCGAATTTGATGATTTTGCCAAAGTGGACTTACGCGTTGCTAAGATCATCGCTTGCGAAGCGGTGCCAAAAGCGGACAAATTGCTCAAATTCCAATTGGATATTGGTGGTGAAACTCGCCAAGTGTTCTCTGGCATTAAAGCCGCTTATTCACCAGAAGAGTTAGTGGGCAAGTACACCGTCATGGTAGCGAACCTCAAACCTCGTAAAATGAAATTTGGCATGTCAGAAGGCATGATTTTAGCCGCAGGCCCTGGTGGTAGCGAGCTATGGATCCTTGAGCCACATGAAGGTGCTCAAGCCGGCATGCGCATCTTGTAAAACCTTAATCCTCACGATGCCAATCCCCAACACGCCCTGTGTTGGGGATTTTTTATTGCCATACCGATCAAAACCGATCCAGCTCACACTTTTAGTTCAAAATGCACCAATAAGATGCATCACTTCAACGCGAAAATACATAACCAATTGAATTTAAACAAATAAAAAACTGGCATTAACCCTGCTAACTCTAGATTGGTATAACATTAACAAGGAGTTGGTTATGTTTGTTTTTATCTCAATGCTTATCTCTATCGGTATATTGTGGCTGATGTTTTATCTGGCAAAACAGCGTGAATCCACATTACAACGTAAATATCAACTGCTGATCGACCTTCGCCAGCTACTGTTTTTATGCCGTCAGCACCGTAACATTACCCATCAAACACTAGCCTCTGGTCAAAGACGCGACACTGAGTTGAATGAATTGCAAGATACGCTATACGAAAAAAGTAATCACTTAATTGCTATCGCACACTTTGACAACAAACCAATGTACCGTGTGCTGCAAATTAAGCTTAAAGCACTCATGAAGGAGTGGCCAGAGCGCTCTGTGGCTCGTAACCAAATGATGCATGGTAAAATAATTCGTCACTGTATGTTCTTAATGGATGAGGTGATACTGGCTTGGTTGGTGGAATCCAACCGCGAAGATCTCAGCGATGAATATCATATTAATTGGCAACAGGTCATTGATGCGATGGACGCGCTAACTCAGTTGCGCATCAGCATTGATGAAATGGATACTCAAGATGGCCGCATACGCTTGCAGCATTATAGTGAGGTTGTCAGGCGTAGGATGAATCAACTCGCCTTAATCAGCCCTTTAACGGTAGCTTCGCCAAGCTGCTCAGCCGCGCTGCATAGCCTGAGCGAACTGCATGATCATCCTGCCTTTCAAATAGAAGCTGGCGCGATGTACCAAATCACTTCGGATATTTCACTCAGCATCTCTCACGTTTACGACCAGATGCTCAGCGACTTAACCGAGAGCTTGTACATTCCGTTGCCTAAATTGGCGATTGCTTAGTGAGTAATTGTTTAGCTGGTGACTGTTTGACTGGTGATTATTTAGAAAGTAAAAAGGCCACTTTATTCAAAAGTGGCCTAATCACTCACCGTGTACATAGATACATCAGTGTAAATTCAGAACTCAATTACAGCATTTTACGCGCAGCTTCGACAACCACTTTGATTGAACGAGCCTCGGTCTCTTTGAGTGTCGCGTGATCTGGGATCTCTTTTTGAGTACGGTTGATGATCACACCCGCCACACAACCTGCTTTCAAACCTGAGCTCGCACACATGGTTAGCAAAGTGGCGGATTCCATCTCAAAGTTCAATACGCCCATGTCTTGCCACTCTTTCATCGAGCCTTGGAAACGACGCACAACACGACCCGTGAAGGTGTCATAACGCTCTTGGCCTGGGTAGAAGGTATCACTTGATGCGGTGACGCCCATGTGCACGGTTGCACCACTTTCAACTACAGCCGCTTTCATTGCAGTGGCGACATCGAAATCAGCCACAGCAGGGAATTCCATTGGTGCAAAGTGCAAACTTGCACCGTCAAGGCGAACCGAACCTGTGCTGACAATCATATCACCCACATTGACATGAGGTTGGATTGCACCAGTAGTACCTACGCGTAGGAAAGTACGCACGCCAAGTTGAGCAAGCTCTTCAACCGCAATAGACGTAGAAGGACCACCGATACCAGTAGAACAAACAACGACTGGCTTACCGTCTAACTCTGCGCGGTACACAGTGTATTCACGGTGGCTAGCAAGAAAGACTGGATTTTCCATCTCTTCAGCGATTTTTTGTACGCGGGCTGGATCCCCAGGGATAATGGCCAAAGTAGCACCATTCAGATCGGCTTCGGTAACACCTAGATGGAAAACGGCTTGAGACATAAGTGACTCCTTATTGCGGCTTGTTCAGCTCATAGATATACATCGGGTATGCAGCTACTCTAGCGGACCACGCGCCAACAAAGAGTGATCAAATTCACAATGAATGACGCAATGTAACGAACACATTCTCATAAAAACGGTTTGCATCACAAAAAACAGCAAGATTGATGAAATAACACCCAACCCTAAAAGATGATTTCCAACACTGCATAACAAAATACAAGCGCAATATCGACGCATTTCACACTATTACCACAATAGGGTGCAAACCCAACAGGCATGAGAGATAACGACCCGCCATGCCTTGCTGAGCTTTTTGGTTTTTAGTCTCGGACTATTTTTTAAATTTCAATAGACGCAACGCATTGAGCGTCACTAACGCGGTAGCTCCACTATCGGCCAGCACCGCCACCCATAAGCCCGTAATACCGAGTAAACTCGTGACTAAAAAGATACTTTTTAAGCCTAGCGCTAACGTGACATTCTGGCGAATATTGGCGAGTGTAGCTTGTGATAGCTCGATCATGGTGGCGAGCTCGACCAATCGATTATGAGTAATTGCCGCATCGGCCGTTTCCAACGCAACATCGGTACCACCACCCATCGCAATACCAATGCTGGCCGCTTTCATTGCAGGCGCATCATTAATGCCATCCCCGACCATCGCCACCTGTTTTCTCTGCGCCAACTGTTGAATGTATTCCACTTTATCTTGCGGTAATAAACTGGCTTTGAAATCTATCCCTAATTGAGCGCTCATCGTCGCAGCGCTTCTAGGGTTATCGCCAGTGAGCATGATAGCGTCGATCCCCAAACGGCGCAGTGCTTCAATGGCGGCTTTGGCATCTTCACGCAAGGTATCTTGCCATGCGATTAAACCGACAATGTTCTCTTGCTCAAAAACCACCACCACTGTTTTGCCTTGCATCTCTAGCGCTTCCACTTGCGCGCTAAATTCATCAGAAAACGGAACATTCGCTTTGCTTGGCGCTAATACGCGCAGTGATTTCCCTTCCACAACCCCCGAAACCCCACTGCCAACTAACGCTCGCTTGTCTATCGCTTCTGGAATGGGCAAAGCCATCGCTTGCACTTTTTTCACTAAAGAGGTTGCCAGAGGATGGCTCGAGCCCATTTCAACCGCTGCGACATAGCGCAACAATTGCTCTTCATCCCAGCCATTGAGCGCAACCACATCCGTAACTTCCGGTTTACCTTTGGTCAAAGTACCCGTTTTATCAAAAGCAATACTCTCTATTTTTCCAAGCTGTTCGAGCGCCGCGCCCCCTTTGATCAGTGCACCACGACGCGCCGCTGCGGCAAGACCAGAAGTAATGGCCGCCGGAGTTGAGATAACCAACGCACATGGACAAGCAATCAGCAGTAAGGCTAAGCCACGGTAAACCCATGTTTCCCATGGCTGCGCAAACAGTGTCGGCGGTATCACAACCACGGCCAATGAAACCAACATCATTAATGGGGTATACCAACGACTAAATTTATCAAGAAAACGTTCTAACGGCGCTTTGCGAGATTCCGCTTCTTCAATTAGATGCAAAATGCGGTCAATCGCGTTTTCACCCTGTTTGGACGTGATGGTGAAACGCACCACCTGATCCGCGACCACAGCACCCGCCATGACTCTGTCACCTTGATAACGTTCGACAGGCAGTGATTCGCCCGTTAACGCGCTCTCATCAAAACTGGCCGACGCTTCATGCAATTGACCATCCGCGGGTAGCCGAGAGCCGGGAGAAACTTCCACTACATCCCCCGGTTTTAGCTCATGTGCCGCCACCGTGATGCGTTCTCCTGCCACAATTTTTGTTGCCGTTTCAGGCACCAGTGCCATTAAAGCTTGTACACCGCTACGCGCTTTAGAAGCGGCAAAAGCTTCTAGCCGCTCTCCGATGAGGAAGAGTAATAGCACCATCGCTGCTTCAACCGTTTCACCAAGATAGAGCGCTCCGAGCGCCGCAACGCTCATTAAGGTTTCAATCGCAAAAGGTGTGCCTGAGCGTGCCAGTTGAATCGCTTTTTTACCGATAGGATACAAACCGGCAAGGCAGGTCAAAATGAACATCCCATCGCTGATTTGAGGGAAATAAGGCTGCACAATAGCGGCGAGTACCATGGCGCCAGCAATGGAGAGGATCTGCGCGTTCTGTTTTATGACCGACTTCCAGTCACTATGAATGGGGGCAGAAACTGGATTAGCCGCATCAATGCGGTGAGCCGTAAAACCTGCATTACGAACCGCTTGCTCTATTTCAAGCGCTGCCTCTTCGGTATTAAACTTGACCACCAATTTTTCAGTGGCAAACAGCACTTTGGCGTCGATCACATTACCCACTTTTTTAAGCGCCGTTTCAACCTTACGTGCGCAAGATGGGCAATCCATCCCTTCAATTTTCCAGCTTTGGTTAAACTGTGTTTTAACGGATGTGAGCTGCGCGGGTTCATCATCAGGATCATTGCTTGCGCACTCTTGTGACCCGCAGCACCCCTCTTCATTTGAATCAACGCCCGCAGCCCTAATCGCGGTAATTTTAAGACTAGAGCATGACACCGCCTGCGGGTTTGCCATGCTATTTTTTGTAGTACTGCAAGCTTCATGTTTTGTGCACATAGGATTCTCCTTCTCTGATGCACAAAGCTTAAACCTTAGAGTTAACTCCAAGGTCAAGCGCATTTTTATCAAACCTGCACTTAACGCACATTCACCTTGATTAGATGGAAAAGAGGTGCACTGCACCTCTAGAATTTTATTTATTACTGCTGATATACCCAAACAACTTGGAGTTGCAGGTAGGCGGCAAGTGAGTGAGTCCCCATGAGCATAGGCAAACTATGTGATTGGGGTGAACGAACGTAGCCAACACTGCTGCAGCTTCAAGTAGGAAGGGTATAGTTTGCTATGTTGGTTTTTTAAAACAATGCGTTAAGTTTTTCCCTAATGCTCTCAGTACATCTCTGCGCGTAATAATGCCAACCAATTTACCTTGATCGATCACGGGATAAACTTTCGGTTTTCCTACTTTCATCATGTCAGCAAGCTCAATAATAGAGGTGTCTGATGAAACGGACAGCACTTCAGGGTGCATGCAGTCACGGACTAAATGGGTGTCTTCACAGAAATAACTCACCTTCACCAATTTATCGAGCAAATCCTGCTCTGATAGAAAGCCAATCACTTGTTCTTGGTCGTTAATAACAGGACCACCAAGATGCTCCGAACGCATCACTTTTTCTAAAGCCGCAGTCATTGGCATGTCCGGTTTGAAGGTGATGGCTTGTAATGTCATATAGTCTTTAACTATTAGCGATTGCATATCTGTCTCCTTGGTTGCAACGGTATGCTGCCTTAAGTTAAGTGTTGACTAATTTCACCGTTTTACTAAATGGAAAAAATCGATTTTGCTCATCGGCACAAACTATCGATATTACAAATAGTTAATTTTTATCAAGGGTAAATGGCAAAATCTTTTATCAAAACGTCTCATTTTTGAATCAAACAACACGTTAAGAACACGATGTCTCGCAAGATTTTACAGTTAATATCATTTATATCTTAAACATTGACCGTTGTATTAATAAGGACTGGGCATGGTGAATTCGCCACTGTTTTCCGAGATTATAGAAAACCCAGCACTGATGCGCAGCTTGTTGGAGTCATTACCCGAACCCACTTTTCTGATTAACCGCGATGGCGCATATGTGGAGGCCTTAGGAGGCACGGATCGCAGCCGACACCACGACCCAAGGGTTCTCATTGGTCTCAATCTATACCAGGTATTACCCGAAAAAAAAGCCGCTTGGTTTCATCAAATTATCCAAGAAGTCATTGATAACGGACAAATGCGAGAGTTTGAATACGATCTCGACCTAAGGGTGATAGCTCAATTTAAAGGCAGCTCTGGCCCTATCGATATTCAGTTTTTTAACGCATTGGTCATCCCGCTGAAAAATACTGAGTACGTGCTATGGATTGTGAGAAATATTACCGCTTATAAGCGCACGTTAGAGCGGCTTTCTATACACCAACTTGAGTTAGAAAAACTGACCAATGTGGATCATTTAACTCAGGTCTATAACCGTTATGCGATGGACTCATTGCTGCCCAAAGCGTTAGATAAGATCAAACGTGAGCAAAGTAGTGCTGCAATTTTCATGATCGACTTAGATTGCTTCAAAGAATATAACGACCACTATGGCCATGTGAATGGCGATACTGTGCTGCGCAAGATAGCGAGCACTCTGCAGCATTGGAAACGTAAAGATGACCTCTGCTTTCGCTATGGAGGAGATGAATTTCTACTATTTATTGCGGATATTGATATTAAACAGTGCGAGCAAAAAGCATTACAACTACTTAGTGAAGTGAGAGAGCTGCAAATCCCTCACCGCTATTCTCGTGTCTCATTGTATGTATCGATTACTATCGGCATCCAATATTGCGAACACATACCGACTGGCATGACGCCAGAACAGTTTGTATCAACGGCCGATAAAGCGCTGTTTCACGCGAAGAATCAACAGCGCGGAACTATTCATATACTACACAAGGCTTAGTCGATGGTGTGATGATTAGCCCAACGCTGCGCGGCTTGGGCATCTGAATCTCGAGACTCCACCCAGCGTGTTTGTTCGGTGGTGCGCTCTTTCTTCCAAAACGGTGCTTTGGCTTTAAGGTAATCCATAACGAATTCGCACGCCTCAAAAGCCGCACCACGATGTGAGCTCGACACGCCTACAAACACGATTTGATCGCCAATATCTAAATCACCGATTCGGTGGATCACACGGATTTTTTGCACCGGCCATCGTGCCTGCGCCTGATCACAAATATCACTCAAGGCTTTTTCTGTCATTCCCGGATAGTGCTCAAGCGTTAAGCCAATAACATTATCACCTAAATTCATATCACGAACTTTGCCAATAAAGGTAACCACAGCTCCAGCGGAAGTACCTTGCGACAAATCACGGTATTCTGCGTCTACCGAGAAATCTGATATTTGAACGGAAATACGGCTATCCATCACTAGCCTCCGGTTACTGGAGGAAAAAAAGCCACTTCATCACCATCACTTAACGGGTAATCAAAGGCAACGATGGTTTGATTGACTGCCACCAGCAGTTTTCCCGGTTGCAAGGCTAAATCCCATTTCCCAGGCTGCGAGGCTAAGTGGCTACGCAGTGCTTCAACCGTAGCAAACTGTGCCTTGAGTTGAATGCTGTCTTGGCCGATCAACTCACGAGTTTGAGCAAAAAAGAGGACATTAATCATGCGTGACCTTTTGTTGTGGCTGAGCGCTAAAGTAACCCGATTTCCCGCCGCTTTTTTCAAGTAAGCGCACTTGTTCAATCACGATATCTTTTTGTACTGCTTTACACATGTCGTAAATGGTTAACGCCGCCACCGATGCCGCAGTTAAGGCTTCCATTTCAACCCCTGTTTTACCGGTTAATTTACACAATGATTCAATTCGAACTTTGCTTTGTGCTTCGATGGCTTCAAGCTGCACTTCTACTTTAGTAAGCAGCAATGGGTGGCACAGTGGGATTAAATCCCACGTTTTCTTCGCCGCTTGAATACCCGCAATTCTTGCGGTAGCAAACACATCACCTTTGTGGTGTTGCCCAGAAAGGATCAGTTGCAGCGTTTGTGGTGACATCTTCACAAAGGCTTCCGCACGTGCTTCACGTACGGTTTCAGCCTTGGCAGAGACATCGACCATATTGGCTTCGCCTGAGGCATTAATATGAGTAAATTCGCTCATTGAAACCCCGTTAAACCGAAAGATGTGGCATAAAGTTGCATGGGCGATGGCTGGCATCTAACTGCTGTTTGATGATTTTTGTCCAACCGGTTTTGCACGCTCCTGTTGAACCTGGCATGGCAAAAATAACCGTATGGTTGGCAAAACCTGCAATGGCGCGAGACTGAATAGTTGAAGTGCCAATTTCATCGTAAGAGACCAATCGGAACAGCTCGCCAAAACCTTCAACTTCTTTATCAAACAAGGGCTTTAATGCCTCTGGTGTGCTGTCGCGTGAGGTAAAACCCGTTCCACCCGTGATCAGCACGGCTTGCACGTTTTCATCCGCGATCCACTGAGACACAATCGCGCGAATTTTATACTGATCATCAATAACAATCTGCTTATCGGCCAGAATGTGTCCCGCTTGTTGAAGTTGCTCAGCTAAGTAACCGCCTGAAGTATCGTTTTCTTCAGTACGAGTATCAGAAACCGTCAGTACGGCAATATGTGCTGGTTGAAATGCGCTTTCTGCGTGACCCATGTGTTCACCTACTGTTCAAATGTGTACCAACATCACCCGCTAAACAATAGCCAGTGACAAAAAGAATTTAGCCGCCAATGGAGGCGAGATTAGGCGTCATACCCGTATTGCCATCTTGTAAAAAATGGCTGACCGACTTGGTCTGTAATTGCGCTTGAATTCGCTCAATTAAGGCTTGCTGTTGATTATCTTGAGCGAGCAGATCGCGTAATTCAACGCCTTGCTCACCGAAAAGGCACAGGTGTAACTTCCCCTTTGCCGAAACACGTAAGCGGTTGCAGCTATGGCAAAAGTTTTTCTCATACGGCATGATAAGACCGATTTCACCTTGGTAATCGGCATGAACAAATACTTGCGCTGGCCCATCATTGTGAGCTCGGGTTTTCAGCACCCAACCATTGGCAATCAGTTGATTACGAATGGCAACACCTGAAATATGGTGACGCTCAAACAGCGAGTCCATTTCACCAGTTTGCATTAGTTCAATAAAACGAAGTTGAATAGGGCGATGTTTAATCCAATCTAAAAAAGCAGGTAACTGCTGATGATTAAGGTCTTTTAGCAGCACAACGTTGACTTTAACTTGCTGGTAACCGACTTCAAAAGCGCGATCAATCCCCGCCATCACTTGCGTAAATTTGTTTTCACCCGTGATTTGGTGGAACATTCTTGGATCAAGACTATCGACACTGACATTGATATGCGTTAACCCGGCCGATTGCCAACCTTCGACTTGTTTGGCCATACGGTAACCGTTGGTGGTGGTCGCGACTTTCTCTATACCAGCGGTATTCGCCACACAAGCAATAATGTCGTTAAAGTCTTTACGCAAAGTCGGCTCCCCCCCTGTGATGCGTACTTTCGACGTACCACAGTCGGCAAAGGCTCGCACGACGCGTTGTATTTCAGGAAGGGTTAAAAAAGACGAGTTTTTCTGCCCCGAAGGTTGATAACCATCAGGCAGGCAATATGTGCATTTAAAGTTACAGACATCTGTAACAGATAAACGTAAATAATAAAATTTACGTTGGAATCTATCTTCGAACTGTTGCGCCACGGAACACCTTTCCAAATACGGGAGGCATAATCATTTCCAATTATGCCCTTGTGGTATTAGACCACTGGCTTAACCACCCTATCTCACAAAAATGAGACTTAGCCAGTTAAGCTCGGAGCTATGGCAGCCGTTGAGGTAGTATAATTAACTATCTCTACAGCAGCTGATAAGTAAAATACTTAATATTAGTAAGTGATTCTACCCTTATCGTAAAAAAAAAGAGTCCATTACCCAATTTACCTCCTAATGAGTATGGGTTGTGAACAAGCTGATTTAAATTGTAGTTAATTATTAAAAAATAAGAAGAACAGATGACTCTATACACTTCAAAGAAAGTCGTCGCCATTGGCGGAGGACATGGGCTTGGACGCATGCTAGCGGCGTTAAAAGATTTTGGCTCCAATGCGACAGGGATTGTAACCACCACAGATAACGGCGGTTCCACTGGGCGCATTCGCCACTGCCAAGGTGGCATTGCATGGGGCGATACACGTAACTGTATCAACCAGTTGATCACTGAGCCTTCAATCAGTTCGATGATGTTTGAATATCGCTTTAAAGGTGCGGGAGAACTCAATGGTCATAATCTCGGTAATTTGATGCTGACTGCATTAGATAACCTATCTGTGCGCCCTTTGGACGCGATCAACTTGATCCGCAACATGCTCAAAGTCGATGTTAATATTTTACCTATGTCAGAGCATCCTTCTGATCTTAGTGCACTTTCTATGGACGGTCATTGGGTCACGGGTGAAACGAACGTGGACGAGATGACGGAAGATTTAAGGCGCTTAGATTTATCACCTGAAGTGCCAGCAACCAAAGAAGCCATACTCGCCATCAGTGCAGCAGACTGCATCATCCTTGGCCCGGGAAGCTTTCTCACCAGTGTGATGCCACCACTACTGCTGCCCGAAATTGGCAATGCCATTGAGCAAAACGTAAAAGCAAAGCTGATTTTTGTTGAGAACTTGTCTCCCGAGCAAGGACCTGCTGGTCGCATGTCGCTACGGCAGAAATTGGAATGGTGTGAGCGCGCCTGCCACGCGCGAAAAATCGATGTGGTGATCGGCGATACACCACATCCGGAGCTGGCTGAACACTGGCATTGTGTCACTACAGAGCTAGCATCATCCAATCGTGACTGGCGGCACGACCGAGTTAAACTTCAAAAAGCCATTGAGAATCAACTCACAAGCTAATCCATCAAGTGGCAGTAGCAACGATGCGTCTCTTCGATAAGAGCGCGCATCGCCGCCACTTCTTCAGCCTCATCAAAAATGCAGTTTGCCTTTCCTTTGCTATCGATATCCACCGCTTTAGCGCACAGTTTATCCGCACCAAAGCTGGCGGCACTGCTTTTTAGAGCATGGCTGATGTCTTTTAAATATTCGATTTTATCCGGCAGATTTTGATCAGCTAGCTTCTGCGTATAGGCGCTCAGCTCGCTGAGAAAAATATCGAGCAATATTGGCACATTCTCTTCTCCAATTTCTTGGGCCAAATGCGCAATTTTGTTTTTATTGATCAGTTCCATATCTCTATGAGTTCTCTCTACTGTTCCACGCTTGAAGCTTGCGGTAGATCGTTGAAGGGCTAACGTCTAAATAACTGGCTGCTTTAGGAATATTACCATCACACGCTTCTATCGCTTGTTCGATGGCTTGCTTTTCCGTCATCCATAAAGGAAAAATATCGTGGACGGTTATATTTTCCTTGCGCGTATCCGTCGTTAGGTTTGCTAATCGGATCTTGTTATCCACGACTTGATTTAGCGGTGGCGGTAACATGCTCAGTTCGATCTCGTTGCCGTGGTTCAATACCACCACATTCCGCAACACGTTTTGCAGTTGACGCACATTACCCGGCCATTCATAGCGCGTAAAACGCTCCACAACCTCTGGCGCTAAGCGGACAAAACCTTTGCCTTCTTCTTTAGACATAAAGCCGAGTAAAGAGTAAGCAATTTCAATAACGTCATCGCCTCGCTCGCGTAACGGTGGTAAATGCAATGGGATCACATAAAGACGATAGTACAAATCTTCACGAAAACGGCCCTCTTGTACCTCTTTCCATGGATCGCGGTTGGTAGCGCAGACAAAACGAACATCGACACTTTTCATCTTCGATGAGCCCACTTTCTGAAATGTGCCCGTTTGGATAAAGCGCAACAGCTTGGTCTGCAAATCCAAATCCATTTCACACAGTTCATCCAAAAACAGTGTGCCGCCATCAGCCAACTCGGCTGCGCCTTGGCGATCGGTCGCTGCGCCAGTAAATGCGCCTTTCACGTGGCCAAAGAGTTCACTCTCTATTAAGTCTTTAGGAATGGCGGCGCAGTTAATCGCAATGAAGGGTTTATCGCCACGTTTACTGGCCGCATGAATCGCTTCTGCGCACACCTCTTTACCCGTACCACTTTCGCCAGTAATAAAAATACTGGCTTTACTGGAGGCCGCTGAGTCAATGGTTCGATAAACTGATTGCATGGTTTGACTGCTACCGATAAAGCCTTGGTAGTTCTGATTACCCGGGTTACCAGCCTCATTTTTTAGTTTGCTAGCTTTACGTATGGCGTTGTTAACCGTGACGCGCAAGCGGTCTGCTTCACAAGGTTTGATCAAGAAATCTTGGGCACCGTGACGCATCGCTTCCACTGCGGTATCGATCGAACCATGAGCGGTCATGAATATCACTGGCACATTGGGGTAGTGACTTTTCACAGCATGTAAAACGTCCATGCCCGTCATATCGGGTAATCGAAGATCCAGCAATATGAGGTCCGGCTCTCGGTGAGCTAAACTCTCTATCGCATCACGACCTGTACCAACAATATTGATATCGATTTCAAGGGGGGTGAGGTATGAGCGATACAGCGCCGCAACGGAAGCCGTATCTTCCACCATCAAAAGATATTTAGCCTTTTGTAGAGAAAAGTCAGGTTGCATATTCTAGCCATTATTATTTTGCACTTTGCCTTAACTATTGCATTAAGGTTCGCATTTTGCAAAATAAAATAACAAAAAGGCACTAATTCGTTAGTTAATAGCCCTTTTTGCATAAAATTAATTGGCACGATATGTGCTCTATTCAATATGACCCTTAGGGGTCACCTAGCCAACTGACGTTGTTAGTGAATAAAGTGTTCACAAATAACAGCCAATAGACCTTTTTCTATTGGCTATTTTTTTAACTGTTGGTAATGAACTGCTGACGCAGTTTTTCAATTTGGTCACGCTTTTCGGCAGCCAATTCAAATTCTAGGTTTTGTGCGTGTTTGTACATTAACCCTTCTAGTTTGGCGATCTCTTTTTCCAGTTGTAGCGGCGTGAATATTTCATAAGTTTGCGAGCTTTCTGCCACCTTCGACAAAGGTACTTGTTTGCTCATCCTCTGCTGCTTGGACTTAGTAATATCACCTAACTCCATAATGTCTTTGACATTACGTTTCAGCGCCTGAGGTGTTATCCCTTGTTCTTCATTATGTGCTTGCTGCTTTTCACGGCGACGATCGGTCTCATCCATCGCTTTCTTCATTGAGTTAGTAATGCGGTCAGCATAGAGAATCGCTTTGCCTTCAATATTACGTGCCGCACGGCCAATGGTCTGAATTAATGAACGTTCTGAACGTAGAAAACCTTCTTTATCCGCATCAAGAATTGCGACAAGAGAGACTTCAGGCATATCCAAACCTTCACGCAGTAAGTTAATACCCACTAACACATCAAATTCGCCTAGGCGAAGGTCGCGAATAATCTCAACCCGCTCAACAGTATCAATATCTGAGTGCAGATATCTGACCTTAACCCCATGTTCATGAAGATACTCAGTTAAGTCTTCAGCCATGCGTTTAGTCAATGTCGTGATCAGCACACGTTCATCTTTCGCTGAGCGAATGCGGATCTCTGACAACACATCATCCACTTGTGTTGCGACTGGTCGTACTTCCAGCACGGGGTCCAGTAATCCGGTTGGGCGCACCACTTGATCCACAATTTGTCCGGCTGATTTTTCTAGCTCATAGTTGCCCGGGGTAGCAGAAACAAAAATCGTCTGCGGCGCAAGTGATTCGAACTCTTCAAACTTTAATGGACGGTTATCTAAAGCGGAAGGCAACCGGAAACCAAACTCCACTAACGTTTCTTTGCGTGAACGATCACCTTTGAACATCGCGCCAATTTGCGGCACGGTTACGTGTGATTCGTCGATAATCAATAAACCGTCATGCGGTAGATAGTCAAACAGGGTCGGAGGCGGCTCTCCTTCTTTTCGCCCACTAAGATAACGTGAATAGTTTTCAATACCTGAACAAAAACCGAGCTCATTCATCATTTCAATATCAAATTGAGTACGCTGCGATATGCGCTGCTCTTCGAGTAGTTTATTGTTTTCCAACAGATAGGCTTGCCGGGTTCGCAGCTCCTCTTTGATGTGCTCTATCGCATCTACAATGCGCTCTCTTGGCGTAACGTAGTGCGTTTTAGGATAGATGGTATAGCGAGGAAGATCTCGCTGAATCATTGCGCCCGTCAATGGGTCAAACAAACTGATGCAATCTACCTCATCATCAAACATTTCAACACGCACGGCCGCATAATCCGATTCCGCGGGAAAGATATCGATGACCTCTCCACGAACTCTAAATTGACCACGTTCAAACGCCATATCGTTACGTGTGTATTGGAGCTCGGCTAAACGGCGGATAATGTCGCGCTGATCCATCACATCACCACGGCGAACATGCAGCATCATTTTCAGATAAGAATCAGGATCACCCAAACCGTAGATCGCCGATACAGAAGCCACAATAATCGCATCTTTACGCTCAAGCAGCGCTTTAGTCGCGGAGAGTCGCATTTGTTCTATGTGTGAGTTAATCGAGGAATCTTTTTCTATAAATGTGTCCGTGGTCGGCACATACGCCTCTGGCTGATAGTAGTCGTAATAAGAGACGAAATACTCAACCGCATTATTGGGGAAAAATGACTTCATCTCACCATACAGCTGGGCTGCGAGCGTTTTATTCGGTGCCAACAAGATAACCGGACGCTGCGCCTTGGCGATCACATTAGCCAAGGTGAATGTTTTCCCTGACCCCGTCACACCCAACAAGGTTTGATGAGCAAGACCTGCATCTAGCCCATCAAACAATTGCTTGATCGCCGTTGGTTGATCGCCTGACGGTTGATAACCCGATACCAATTCAAACGTTTTGCTCATAATGCCGTTGTCCTCTATAACTGAATAGGCATTCTCGCTGTTAGCCATGTTTTGTTGCAAGTAATTGTTCAAAATAGTTGCGTCGTAAATCACCCCTGTTTTGAAAAAATGCTAGTTTCTTCTCCATACGTTTGCTACCATCTTCGGCCTGATTGGTAAAAAACCACTCCTAACTTTCAAAAATAATCCACTTGTTTTCCCCAAAATTTCAAAATGACTCCCTTTTTCTCATCGCCATTCATTTTCATTTCTTATTGATAATTTCAGTTGATAAATCAAAAAATAAAATAAAAAACATAGTGTTATATAAAAAATAAACTCAACAAATGAGTAGAGTAATAACTCAACATTCATTGATGAAACGAATTGCTCAGGATTCGTCAACACACTTATCCACAATTTTGGTGGATAACTAAACCTAGCCTAATGCCGATAAGGGGTACAGAAAAGTAAAGTATTTTCAGGGAAATATTTTTACTTTTTCTTCGGCTGGAAAGGTTGACACTGAACACCCCAGTCGCTACCATTCGCACCGCTCAAAGCAATTCCCCCTTAGTTCAGTCGGTAGAACGGCGGACTGTTAATCCGTATGTCGCAAGTTCAAGTCTTGCAGGGGGAGCCAAATTCCAGAAGAAAGACGTCCTAGGACGTCTTTTTTTGTATCTAAATCTAGCTATTTCAAGGAATTGTATTCTCTTAACGTCTTTTCCTGACTCGTTAATCAATATAATTGCCCTTCATCCAAAGCAGAAGAAACCCAAACGAGAGGAGCATTCCAATTAATCGTGATCTCATTAAACGACCATGCATTAATGTTATCTCTATAACAGGTTTGGCCAACACACTGCCCCTTCAATGTCGCAGCGACTGGATCACTGTAACTCACTGAGTTGGGTCCACCCACTAGTGTGCCAGGTGCTGGAGCTGGTGACTTTTCATCCGCAGCATGTGCCCAAAAACGGTGATGTGGACTTTTAGCCGCATTGGTGCCGTAACCTGTAATATAAGACAGGTTCATTGGGTTCGCGCCTAGTAAGTAATCCATCGCATTTGCAGCCGCTTTTACATACTTAATATCGCCGGTGAAATCATTCGCATAGATTAAGAAGATAGCTCTATTTACAAAACTCGAGTTCGATCCCCATGGATACTCTTCTACCGTGTAAGGAATATGATAACCCTCGTTATTAATCTGGCCCACAAAGTTATCAGAGGTTGCGATTAAGTTTTTCCTTGCAACTTTAATTTGATCCTCACCCAATCCATTAGGCACAACGGCCAAGCTTATTGTTGCTAAAGGCGCTGTGTACCCCCAGAACATTTCGCCATCTGCTTCAATGTTACCTTTTGGTGTCTCTAGATAATGAGGAGAAGCTTTCAGTGCTTTAAGGTACTTGCTGTCACCTGTGGTGATATAAAGTTCACTTGCAGCCCAGTAGAACTCGTCTGAAAGCTCTTTATCATCATATGGGCCCGACCCTGTGAAGTTATCATAGGCAAGAATATTAGGATTTTTGCTCGCGGCTTCCCAAGCCTCTTGCGCCGCATTCAAACAGTTTTTTGAGAACGTAGGATCAATCTCTTTCCAAATTCGCGCACATTGAGCACCAATTGCTGACAAGTTCAACGTAGCCGCAGTGGTTGGATAACCCACATATCGCTTCTGGGTGTCCATATGAGGTGGCAGTGGCATACCTGTCCAAGCTTCATCAGCAACTTTATGGAAAGCCATCCCTTTTGCGTCAATCTTAGTCAGTTTAAGTGTTTTATCTTCAGACTGGTCACCAGCAGGAACCGCTACAGGTTGGTCACTATGGATCTGCATTGCCAATATAAATTCGATATTCCAACGAGCCTCTGACAACAAAGGATTAACGCCATTTCCAGCTTCTGGAATTTTCACTTTCCCTTCTGCAAAAGGAATTGGTGCGTTATCTAGCCATTTACCTCTTTCAAACAGGTTCAAAAGAGTCCAAGTCGAGATACCGCTGTTAACCGTATACTTACCATGGTCGCCAGCGTCATACCAACCGCCAGTTACATCGACAGAAAAATCACAGCCTGGCCATTTATTACCCCAGCTGTCCGTCTTATTAAAACAGGTAACCACATCGCTCATATGACCGCCGGGACGCGCTAGATCGTCACGCTGTACCAGAGCCTTATCAATCTCAATACCACTACGGTTTTGGTAGAAGTAAGACAATGCATCGTACTTCAACTGACTGTAGATATCTTTGCTAATGCTAAATGGCAAGCTCTCGTCTTCACCGACTTTTACTTTCAAGCCACTCATATCTGATCTGTAGTTCGATAGGTCAATACGGTGAATAAACTCGCCTGATGCCTTATTAAGACCAAAAACTTCCGTTTTACCTAAATCGACATTGATATTGCTGTTGTTTGTTAGCACCCACTTTAATGGCTCTTTAGATTCATTCGCGACAAACACAAACTTATCTGCTTGAGGAAGGTAACCGACTTGGTTAGCACGAACAGAATTTATCTTCAGCTCTTCAATGTATTTCTCACCGACGACTGAAACATTGCTAACGCATACGGTTCCCTTTTTCTGGGCGCCCATTTGAAACTGGAACTCAGTTTTAGCATCGCTTTCAACATCATGGCTGAACTTAAACTTATAGCTCTTCTTCTTCAGTGAAACTTTTGTATCATCCACAAAATAGTTGGTATAAGGAGGACCTTCATGCTGAATAAGCGTTCTCATTTGAGTATCAACGGTTGCATAAGCATCAAATGAAACTTCATAATCTGCTTTGTTTGCCAACCCAATCCCGCCCTGTCCTAAAATCACATTCCAAGGGTTCTCTCCTGGGCTTCTAATCTCAAGACATGCTTCGCCATTTTTGATTTTTACATCTGCACCAGCATTCCACCAACCATCCATGTTCTCGTTAAATTTGCCGTTCTTAATTTGCTCATTTGCATAAGCAAAACACGATGAAAGAATGAGTATTGTTGCCAATGATAGTTTGAATTTATGCATATTTACTCCTAGACATATAAATTACAACACCATTGAAATTAAGCGATTTTCATGGCTAATAAGTAGATGTCTAAGCACAAAAGAACCGTTCTAAAAACGCCTATTTCTCTCTTCGTGATACTGCTAGCACTTACCTCTAAGGTGATGAATCTGCTTCAAGGAAATCTCATCGATAAATTGACTTGTGCTCTAGCGAACAATTATATCAATCGGGGGGTAAACTAACTTTATAGCCTTTACAACATGCTCTTGAGCCCGGCTAACTATCTAGACCTTTGATATGAGCATAAGACCAGCTTGTACTCTTGAACTAAACGACCATGGTAAAAATCTTCTATTGGTAACCCCAAACGCTCACCAATCACCGTGGGCATTAATGTATTGATCTGCGGCAGGAGACCAAAAAGCACAATCATCACAAACGTAATAGTGATTGATCATTGCTAACAGCTCATTTTAAACGCGTTCCCCCATTTTGATTTAAATCTGTTTACATATTGACAATTGTACAAATGTTTCACACTATCGAAAATAATTAATGATAATAATTATCATTACGTCGTAATGTTTATGCGGATAGTGCCCATGAAATCTCTACATAATGTGATGAACGCTTCATCAATCACTCCTTTACCCAATCTATACCTTCTAGACCAATCATCAGAAACCGATAATCAACGATCAATGGCCGTTCACCAACACCGCCAAGACATTCAAAATATCTTGTCGGGTCGTGACTCAAGGATGTTGGTGATTATTGGGCCATGTTCAATCCACGACCCTGAGGCTGCAATTGACTATGCACAACGACTCGCAAAGGCACAAAAACAGTTCAGCAGCACTCTCAAGTTGGTGATGAGAACTTATTTTGAAAAACCGAGAACGCGGACTGGCTGGAAAGGATACATGGTTGACCCTGATCTCAACGGTCAATTTAACTTACTCAAAGGGCTAAGCTCTAGCCGTGAATTACTCAAGTCAGTCTTAGCGCTGGGTGTACCAACAGCAACTGAGTTTTTAGATACGCACATCGCACCGTATATCGCGGACCTTATTTGTTGGGGTGCGGTTGGCGCAAGAACCACTGAATCACAACCGCATCGCCAACTCGCGTCAGCATTGCACTGCCCTATTGGTTTTAAAAATGGTACTGACGGCAATACGACCATTGCAATCGATGCGATTCATGCCGCTAACGATTCACATCTGTTGATTATGGCGGGTGAGAATGGGCAACCGGTTGCGGTGCAAACTCAAGGTAATCCATATTGCCATATCATTTTACGTGGTGGTGTCACGCCAAACTATGCAAGTCACAGTGTTAAAAGTGCGGCTTATCAATTACATCATAGCCAGCTCAGCAGCAGGCTAGTAATTGACTGCAGCCACGGCAATAGCGGGAAAATCGCTAAGAATCAATTGGATGTAATAAACAACATAGCCCAGCAACTGCTGTCTGGAGAGCGCCGCATTGCGGGGGTAATGTGCGAAAGCTTTTTGCAAGGCGGTAGCCAAGCTTTGAATAAAGGCTCGCTCTGCTACGGTCAATCCATCACTGATGAGTGCTTAAGTTGGGAGGATACAATGTGCTTTTTAAATACGCTCGATGATGCGGTCGCAACACTTCAACAGCAGCAATATTGTCACGCTCCAGTGTAAACGACCACTAAGGTGAAGCTCCCGTTTGCTTCACCTTGCCTATCGTCAGTGGCCTTCACCTAATTATCGAGCGTAGCGCCGCCATCCACTCTCAAATCATGCATGGTGATTTGACTTGCTGCATTCGACATCAAAAACATGACAACCCCAGCAATGTCTTCGGGCTCCGCCATTTTGCCAAGGGGTATCCCCAAACGGTACTGTTCAAGATTACCTTTTATCACTTCTCTTTCACCATATTCGCTGTTCCATAACTGCGTTTGCATTTCGGTGCGTGTTGAGCCCGGGCTAACGATATTGCATCGAATTCCATCGTTTGCAAGCTCAAGAGCTGCGCACTTGACCAACATATGCAAAGCCGATTTAGATGCCGCATATGCTCCAATATTGAGCCGAGGCGTATTCGCTGAATTAGAGCCAATCACAATAACATTGCCACGCTGGCGCACTTTCATTCCTATCGCAACCCCTTGCAAAGCGGCTAAGGTGCCAAACGTATTGACATCAAACATCGCTTTGATCTCTGACATCGATAATTCGGTTATTGAACCAAGGTGCAATGTGCCCGCGCAGCTGATGAAATGAGCAAACTGATAGCGCTCATTCAGTTCTTGTACCCTTTTTTTTACGTCGTCATGATGCTGTAAATCAAGCTCATAGCAATGAAGCTGCTCGGTATAGCGCGCGTTCAAACTCGCTAATTGCTGAGTTAATTGGTGGTGATTTCTATCCGTCGCTACAACTCGATAACCGCTCGCCAGTAAAGATTCCAACACGGCATAACCAATCCCCTGTCCGGCTCCAGTCAATAAAACCGTTTCGTCTAATTTCAGCATTTTCCTAACTTTACTCCGTTAAATCCACACTAGACCATAGCCATAACTGAATCTCAGCCTCAGTTAATAACATTAATTATCATTTGTTATTGATAATTATTATCATATATAA